>DATIZW010000188.1:0-20460 GCA_035516875.1 Steroidobacteraceae bacterium | reverse complement strand
CCAGCGGTAGGGGCGGTGTGCCTTGCGCACGATGGTGGGCATCACGGCGTTCACGCCGCGCACGGCGAGCTCGACTGCGGCCTTGCCCACCCCGTAGGCCTGCTCCACATCGACGCGGGAAGCGATATGGCGCGCAGCGCGCTGCAGATAATCCGCGACCGCCCAGTGGTATTTGTAACCGTGCGCCTCGCGCACCATGTTGGCGACCACCGGGCCGACGCCGCCGAGCTGCGTGTGGCCGAAGGCGTCGCGCGTGCCGGCTTCGGCGAGAAACTTCCCGTCCGCGTATGCGGCGCCTTCCGACACCACGACCACGCAGTAGCCGCAATCGTCGACCGCCGCGCGTACGCGCGCGAGAAACCGCTCGCGCTCGAAGGGCACTTCCGGGAACAGGATGAGGTGCGGGGGCTCGGACGGCCCGTGCCCCGCGAGTCCACCCGCCGCCGCGATCCACCCGGCGTGTCGTCCCATGACCTCGAGCACGAACACCTTGGTCGAGGTGCGCGCCATGGAGGCGACGTCGAGCGCCGCCTCGCGCGTAGAGACGGCGACGTACTTGGCGACCGAGCCGAAGCCCGGGCAGCAGTCGGTAGCGGGGAGGTCGTTGTCGACCGTCTTCGGCACGCCGACGCAGGTGATCGGAAAGCCGAGTGCGGCGCCGAGCTGCGACACCTTGAGGGCAGTGTCCATGGAATCGTTGCCGCCGTTGTAGAAGAAGTAACCGATGTCGTGCGCGCGGAAGACTTCGATCAGCCGCTCGTACTCGGCGCGGTTCTGCTCGATACCCTTGAGCTTGAAGCGGGCGGAGCCGAACGCGCCACCCGGGGTATGCCTGAGACCGCGAATGGTGGCGGCGCTCTCGCGGCCGACGTCGATCAGGTCCTCGGTGAGGGCCCCGATGATGCCGTCACGCCCGGCGTACACCTTGCCGATGTGCTTCGAGCGCAGCGCCGTCTCGATGACGCCGCAGGCCGAGGCGTTGATGACGGCCGAGACTCCGCCCGACTGGGCGTAGAAGGCGTTCCTGGCGGCGACTTTCTTCATGGCTGCGGCGCGCAACGGAGCGGAAGAATAACGCAGAGGCGGCGGCCGGCGCGACGGCCGCCGCGGTGCGACGCCGCGGTCGCC
Organism: Steroidobacteraceae bacterium; assembly: GCA_035516875.1. Taxonomy (GTDB): domain Bacteria; phylum Pseudomonadota; class Gammaproteobacteria; order Steroidobacterales; family Steroidobacteraceae; genus 13-2-20CM-66-19. The sequence goes on along the minus strand of DATIZW010000188.1, from coordinate 19,332 downwards.
GTCGCCGCCGCGGCCAGCGACGCCGTTTGACCTGTGCGGGGGCGGCCCGGTAACGTTGCCGGCCTTTGTGCATTCCGGCAGCGGATCTTAAGCACTGCAACCATGCGCATCGTCCTGTTGGGCGCGCCCGGCTCGGGCAAGGGCACTCAGTCGCAGCGGCTGGTGGAGAGGGAGGGGATCCCGCAGATCTCCACCGGTGATCTGCTGCGCGCTGCGGTGGCGCGTGGCACCGCGCTGGGGCGGGCCGCCAAGGAAGCGATGGACGGTGGGCGGTTGGTCGACGATGCGCTCGTGCTCGGCATGATCCGCGAGCGGCTCGGCGAGCGCGACGCGCGGCGCGGCTTCATTCTCGATGGCTTTCCGCGCAATCTCGCGCAGGCGCACGCGCTCGAGCGGCTGCTGACGACGCTGCACAAACCCCTCGATGCGGTGGTGCAGCTGGAGGTTGACTATGGGGAGCTCGTGCGGCGCATCTCCGGCCGGCGCACCTGCGCCGACTGCGGGCGGGTGTTCAACCTCCTGACGTCGCCGCCACCCGCCGGCGAGCCGTGCCCGAGCACCGGCGCACCGCATCGCCTGGTCCAGCGTCCGGACGACAACGAGGCCACGGTCGCCGAGCGGCTGCGGGTCTACGACGAGAAGACCCGGCCGTTGATCGACTTCTACCGGGCGCGCGGCCTGCTCAAGGTGATCAACGCCGAAGGGGACGTGGACGGGGTCACGCGCCGCCTGGCGCAGGCGCTCGGCGTGCTGACATCGTCCAAACGCCGCCGCAGCAAGGCGACGCAGCACGCGCGTCCCGCCCAGGGCCGCAAGCCAACCGCGAAGCGCTCCCGCAAATCAAAGCCGGTGTCGCGGCCCGCCGCGAGCCGCAGCGGCAAGCGCGGCCGCGCCGGCCGCAGCGGCCGCCGCTGAGCGCGCCCCGCGCTCCCTCGCTAGAGTGCGGCGAGCAGCCGCTCGCCGAGCACCTGCCGCCGCCAGCCGCGCAGCACCGCGCCGTCGCGCCGCCCGTCGGCGAGCTGCTCGAGATCGCGCCGCGTGGCAAGCACCTCCGGGACCAGCCGCAGCTCGTGCGCCACGGCCTTGACGATCGTACCGAGCTTGCTCACCAGCGCGGCCTTCAGCGGATCGGGTCGCGCTCGGCCGGGCAGCGGCGGTGCCGGCTCCGGTATGTGCGCTGCCGCCACGCACTCGAGCAGCTCCTCGCCGCGCCGCTTCACAACCCCGGGGGGTATCGCTGCGATCTGCGCCAGCGCCCTGGCGGTGCGCGGCACCTGCAGGACCACCTCGCGCAGCACGCCATCGTCCAGGATCCAGCCGCGCGGGCGGTTGTGCTTGAGCGCGCACCGCTCGCGCCATGCCGCCAGCGCACGCGCCAGGCGTTCGCGCCCCGGATCGAGGTCGCGCAGTCCCTTGAGTCGCAGCCAGGCATCTTCGGGCTCGAGGGTCAGCGCACGCACGTCTGCGAGCGCGGCGAGCTCCTCCTCGAGCCACTCGAGCCGGCCCAGCCGTTGCAGCTGCTCCTGCAGCTGTGCCGCGAGCGGCAGCAGGTAACGTACGTCATCGAGCGCGTACTCGATCTGCTCGGACGACAGCGGGCGGCGCGACCAGTCGGTGCGCGTGTGGGACTTGGCGAGGTCCTTGCCGAGCAGGCGGCGCACCGCGTCCGCATAGCCCACCTGGGCGGGCAGCCCCGTGAGGCTTGCGGCGATCTGCGTATCGAACACCGGCCGCGTGAGTCCCGCGACCGGCAACAGCACCTCGAGATCCTGCCGCGAGGCGTGCATGACCTTGAGCACCGCGGGAGCGGCGAGCAGCTGCGCGAGACCGCCGAGGTCGTCGAGTGTGAGCGGGTCGACGCACACCGCCTCGCCCGGCGTCGCGAGCTGCAGCAGGCACAGCTGCGCCCGGTAGGTGCGCTCGCGCAGGAACTCGGTGTCGAGGCCGACGCGCGGTTGTGTGGCGAGACGTGTGACGAGCCCGGCGAGCGCGGGAGCTGTGGTGATTATGGGCTGCAAACGTACACTGCGGATGATCTGTACAATCTGAGACGCGCCCATTATGCGAGGCCCGCGCTGCCATCGAAAGACATGAAGGATATCGTCCGGCTCTTTGCTCAGATTGCGCTGTTGCGCCGCGGTCCGCAGGACCTGCCGGCCTCGGAGCTGCTGCTCGCGCTCACTGTGCTCGGCTACTTCTGCGTGAATTTCGTCCTCAGCAGTGTGTTGCCGCCGGACGCCCACTGGCGCGGACCGCTGCTGATCGACACCGTGTTCACGCTGCTGTGGTACGTCGCCCTGCTCAGGTTCGTCGGCCGCCCGGAGCGCATTCTGCAGACCACCACGGCCGTGTTCGGCTTCCAGGCGGTGCTGTCGCCGCTGCTCATCGCTTCCGAATGGCTGATGCGCCGCGTCAGTGAAGATACCAGTACCAGTACCAGTTCCTCGCAGGTGCTCGTGACCTGTGTCGGGTTGCTGTTGCTCGCGTGGCTGATCGCCGCCAACAGCCACGTGGTGAAGGCGGCACTCGAGTGGTCGGTCTCGGCGAGCGTCGCGCTGGTGATACTGCAGATGCTCGTCGGGTGGCTGGTGGTGTCGGCCGTGTTCTCTCCGGTGAAGGCCTGAACTGCGCGCCCGTGCACGTGCACATCCTCGGCATCTGCGGCACGTTCATGGGGGGCGTGGCCGCCATCGCGCGCGCCGCCGGCTTTACGGTCACCGGCTCCGACCGCAACGTATATCCGCCCATGAGCACGCAGCTCGAGGCGCTCGGCATCAGGCTCACCGAGGGCTTCGACGCCGCGCAGCTCGAGCCGGCGCCGGACATGGTCGTGGTCGGCAACGTCATGACGCGCGGCCAGCCGGTGGTCGAGGCACTGCTCGAGAGTCAGCTGCCGTACGCCTCCGGACCGGAGTGGCTCGCACGCGCGGTACTGAAGGACCGCTGGGTGCTGGCGGTCGCCGGCACCCACGGCAAGACCACGACCGCGTCGCTCCTCGCGTGGATCCTCGAGCACGCCGGGCTCAAGCCCGGGTTCCTGATCGGCGGCGTGCCGGTGAATTTCGGTTTGAGCGCGCGCCTCGGCGCGGGGCCGTACTTCGTCATCGAGGCGGACGAGTACGACACGGCGTTCTTCGACAAGCGCGCGAAGTTCGTGCACTACCGTCCGCGCACGGTAATCCTCAACAACCTCGAGTACGACCACGCCGATATCTATCCGGACGTTGCCGCGATCCAGCGGCAGTTCCATCACCTGGTGCGCATCGTCCCGGGAAGCGGCCGCATCGTCTGGAACGTGGCGGATGAGCGGCTCGCCGCCACGCTCGCCATGGGATGCTGGACCCCGCTCGAGGGCTTTGCGGGTGCGCCGCACCGGGAAGCGCTGTGGAGCGCGCGTGCGGTCGCCGGGACGACGGACTTCTCGAGCTTCGAGGTGCTCGAGGGCGGGCAGCCGTGTGGCACGGTGCAGTGGGGGCTGATCGGTGCGCACAACATGGAAAATGCGCTCGCGGCGATCGCTGCGGCGCGGCACGCCGGCGTCCCGGTGCCGCGCGCGCTCGCGGCGCTCAGGGACTTCCAGGGGATCGCGCGCCGCATGCAGCTGCGCGGCGAGGTCAACGGCGTCAGCGTCTACGACGACTTCGCGCATCATCCCACGGCGATCGCCACCACCATCGACGGGCTGCGCCGGCGCGTCGGCGCAGCGCGCATCCTCGCGGTGCTCGAGCCCCGCTCGCACACCATGCGCATGGGCGTGCACCGGCACACGCTCGCCCCCGCGCTCGCCGGCGCGGACGAGGTGTGGCTGTATGCGCCTCCCGACCTCGGCTGGGACGTCGCCGCCGTGCTCACCGGGCTGGGGGCGCGCGGTCATTCGAGTCACGATGTCGACGAGCTGGCACGGGCGCTCGGCCGCGCCGCGCGCCCCGGTGACCAGCTCCTCATCATGAGCAACGGCGGCTTCGGCGGTCTGCACGACAAGGTGCTCGCCGCGCTGCGCGCGGCGGACACTGCTCCGTGAGCGACGCCGCCTTGCCGCTGTTTCCGCTCAACACGGTGTTGTTTCCGGGCGGACCCTTGAGCCTGCGCATCTTCGAGCCGCGCTACCTCGACATGGTGCGGCGCTGCGGGCGCGAGCAGAGCGTGTTCGGCGTGGTGCTGATACTTGCGGGCGCGGAAGTCGGCGAAGTCACCTCCGTTGCGGGCGCCGGCACCACGGCGCGGCTGGTGGACTTCGCGACGCGCGCGGACGGCCTGCTCGGTATCGACTGCGTGGGCGAGCAGCGCTTCCGCTTGCTGCGGCGCTGGCAACAGCCCGACGGGCTCAACTGGGCCGAAGTCGAGTATCTGCCGGCCGAGCCGCCGTGCGCGCTGCCGGCGGCGTTCGAGCATCTGGCGCAGCTGCTGCGCGAGCTGCTGCCACGACTCGCCGACGCCTACGCGCGCGTCCCGGTCCGCTACGAGGATGCCGGCTGGGTCGGCAACCGCTGGGCGGAGCTTCTGCCGCTGGCGGCGGCGCAGAAGCAGCGGCTGCTCGAGCTCACCGACCCGATCGAGCGGTTGACGCAGGTGGCGGCGTGGTCAGGCGGGCAAGCCGCGACTGCGTATGTATAGGCCGAGATACTTGCGCCGTACGTAGGAGGATTCGATCAGCGCGAACACCAGTCCGCGCCAGCCGTCGAGGAAGCCGAGCCGCAGCAGGTAGCCGCGCACGAAGCGCCATTGCGCATTGAGCAGCACCCGCATCAGCCCGCAGCGTCGGCCCTGCGCGTACAGCGTCTGTGCCATGAGATCCGCATAGCGCTGCATGCGTCGTTGATGGTCGCCGAGACTGCGGTAGGCGAAATGCTCGAGGTGCCCGCGGAGCCGGCCGACGCGGCCGGCGACACGGGTGTTCTCGTGGATCTCGTTGCCGCACCACCCGCCGCGACGACGGTCGAACAGGCGTACCAGGCGATCGGGGTAGGCATTGCCGTGGCGCAGGAAGCGGCCGAAGTACTCCGTGATGCGGGGTATCGACCAGCCCGCCGCCGTCGCAAAGCCCTGCGCCCTGAGCGCGATGATTTCTTCGCGCAGCTGCGGGCTGACCCGCTCGTCAGCGTCCACGCACAACACCCAGTCGAAGCGCGCCGCGTCCACCGCGAACTGCTTCTGCGAGCGGTACCCGGGCCACTCGCGTGCGATGACCTGCGCCCCGAGCGCGGCGGCGAGCTCGCGGGTCGCATCGCTCGAGTGCGAATCGACGACGATGATCTCGTCGCAGAACGCCACCGAGCGCAGGCACGCTTCGATGCGGTCGGCTTCGTTGAAGGTGATGATGCACGCCGATAAGCCGCTCACACTCGCCACGCGCACCCTCGCCGTCGTTGTGCACTCAAGCCTTAGAATAGCGCGAAATGAGCCCGCTCCTGTTCTACGACCCGGTGTGTCAGCGCCCGTACGACACGCGCACCCTGCAGCAGCAGGCCATGGGCGGCACCGAGGCGACGCTGGTGCGCGTGGCCGATGCCCTCGGTGCCTGGGTGATGCAACACAACCGCACTGCGGACTGGCAGCGCTACCGCCGGCCGCAGCGCCTGTCTGGCATCGCCGCGGTGGTCGTCAGCCGCGACTCGCGTGCCCTGCCGTTCGTGCGCGAGCACTTCCCGGGCGCGCGTGTGTACCTGTGGCTGCACGATCGTATACAGCCGGGCGCGCGGCGGGCGCGCTGGCTGGCGGCGACCGCGCCGCTGCTGCGGCAGATGGCGGTGACCGCAGTGTGCGTGTCGGATTCGCAGCGGGCCGGAGTCGAGGCGGTGCTCGCGGGCCGCGGCCTCGCCACTGAGGTGCGCGCCCTCACCATCTACAATCCGGTGGACGACGCCCTCGTGCCCGATGGCACCGCGGTCGATGAGGGCAAGCTGGTGTTCTTCTCCTCGCCGAACAAGGGACTCAACTTCACGCTCGATGCGTTCGGCGCGTTGCGCGCCCACATGCCGGACGTGCGCCTGGTGGTCGGCAACCCCGGGTACAAGGCCGACCGCCGTGCGCCGCGCGCCGGCGTCGAGTTTCTCGGTCCCCAGCCGCAGACGCGCGTGCACGCCGAGGTGCGCAGTGCACTGTGCACTTTTTTCCCCAACTTCCTCATCCCGGAGACCTTCGGTCTGGTGTTTGCCGAATCGCATGCCGTCGGCACTCCGGTCCTCACACTCGACTGCGGGGCGGCGCTCGAGGTAGTCGGCGATCCGCAGCAGGTGCTGCCGGTGAAGGTGGCCTATCGCCTGTACGAGAGCGCCGTGGGCGCCCTGCCGGGACGCTGGCGGCGCGCGCCCGCACGGCTGGCAGCGGCCGCCGGGCTGTTCGATCCCTTCGTCGAGCGCATCCGCGCCTGGCGCGACGGGGCGCGCCCCCCCGCAGCACCGGATCCGCGGTTTCGCCTGAGCGCCGTTACCGCGCAGTGGCGCTCGCTGCTGTCGATGTGAGCGACGATCCGCCGTCCGCCGAGGCCCCGGGACTGTCCGGCGCCGTCGCCTCGCGCCCGGGCAGCGCACACCACGCGGCGAATACCGTCTCGACGGAGATCTGATCGAGGCGACTCGAGTGCGGCGGCCCGCCGACGCCGACGACCGCGGAGCCGCCGGGACTGCGCGGCAGCCACTCCGCCGGGGAGTGGGCTCCGAACATCACCACCAGCGGCAGCGACAGCGCCGCGGCGGCGTGCGCGGGACCGGTGTCCACCGAGATCATGCTGTGGGCGCGGGCGCACAGCGCCAGCAGGCGCGGCAGCGGCAGCTCCGCGGCCGCCACGGCCGGCAGCGGCGCCGCAGCGAGAATCCACGAGAGCAGCAGCGCCTCCCGCGGCGCGCCGCACAGGACGATCACCGCCCGCGGCATGCGCGCATGAATCATCTGCAGCAGTGCCGCCCAGCGCTCGATCGGCCAGGCCTTGTCATCCTCCGCCGAGAGTCGCAGTTTCCGCCCGCGCATGGTGCGGCGGTTGCCCGGCTGCACGAGCACCAGCGGCCGTCCGCTCCAGCCCTGCGCCTCGATCCATCGTGCGCACTCGGCCCGCGCTGCTTCCGATACCTCCAGGCGCGGGGCGCAGCGCGGCGGCGGCGATGGCCACGGGTAATCCGCGGCCGTGAAGGCCGGCGGCGTCAGCCGGCCGAAGCACACCAGGCGGTCCACCCAGTGTGATGGCGCAGAACCGGGCGAGTGGGGTAGGGCAGCTTCTCCGTGCGGTGGCGCATCGCCCCGATGCGATGGGGCAGCAAAAGACGCCTGGGGTGACGGAATTTCCTGCGACGCCGGGGTATCGCCCCGCGCCGGCGGAAGGCACGCCGTGCGCGTGATGAAGAGACAACGCGCGGCGTCGACGCCGCTCAATCTCAGCAGCCGCCGGATCCGGGTGAGCTTGCGCGGATCGTATTCGCACACGTAGACCGGGTCGTTGCGGCTGGCGCGCAGCGCGCGCCACGCGCGCCACCAGGCGCCATCGAAGAGAAAGACGGTGTAGCGGTGCAGCGTGGTGACGCGTGCCACGTCGTGATGCGCGGCGTAGATCTGCGCGGGGAAGGCGCCGGCGCCTATCACGTGACAACCGCTGCCGTAGCGACGGTGCAGGATCTCGAGCAGCGCCGAAAGCAGGATCATGTCACCGACCCGGCCGAACCAGATCACGATCGGTTGCAGAGGGGGCGCCGGCATGACTCCTCACAGCTGCGCGAGCGCCCTAAGCTATGCGGGTCGGGCCACCCGAGGCAAGCGAGTCGCACTTCACCCATGCGCGCATTCGTCTGGTTTCTTGCACTGATGGCAGTGGCGCTGGCGGCGGTCGCGCTGTTCACCTGGCCGGCCTGGCTGCTGTTGCATCCGCACTTTGACTTTCCGTTTCATCGCATCGGCGAGCGCATCGGCATGCTCGCGCTGCTGCTCGGCTTCGTGGCGGTGGCACGGCGGCTGAAGCTCGCCGACCGCGTCAGCCTCGGCTACGGGCTGCCGCGGCGCGTCTTCGTGCGTGAGATGGTGCTCGCGCTCGCGCTCGGGGTCGCCAGCATGCTCGGGGTGGTCGCCATCATGAGCCTGCTCGGCCTGCTCGAGTGGACGCACCCGGCCGGCATCGGCGCGCGCGCCCTGACGAAGCTCGTCCTGCTGCGGGCGTTGAGCGGTCTTGCCGTCGCATTCATCGAGGAGACCTTCCTGCGCGGGGCGATGCACACGGCGATCGAGCGTGAGTCGGGCACCCGCGCCGCGGTGCTCCTGACCGCCGTGCTCTACGCCGCGACGCACTTCTTTGCCACCTTTCACATCGCAGCCGCGCAGGTGACGCCGCACAGTGGCCTCGAGCTGCTGGCCGGAACGCTGCGCGCCTTCGGGGAGCCTGCCGGCATCGCCGACGCGTTTTTCACCCTGCTGGCCGTCGGGGTCGTGCTCGGCATGGTGCGCGCGGCAACCGGCAACATCGCCGCCTGCATCGGGCTGCACGCCGGCTGGGTGTGGGTGATGCTGGTGACACACGAGCTGGCGCGGCCGCGCCCCGCGGCCCCGCTCGGCTTTCTGCTCAGCCGCTTCGATGGGTTCGTCGGCTGGCTGGTGCTGCTGTGGACGGTGCTGCTCGCCGTGCCGCTGTGGCGCTTCTACGCGGCGCGCAGCTCGCCCCCCGCGGGCGTCAGTTCATCTGCACGGGCGTGAAGCCGTCCTTGCGCAAGAGCTCGAGGAGTCCGCCGTCGCCGACCAGGTGCAGCGAACCGACGACCACCAGGCAGTTCTGCGGCCCGCTCAGCAGTCGCTCGATCTGCGGCAGCCACAGCTGGTTGCGCGCGGTCACCAGCGGCCGATAGAGCGCGGGGAAGGCGCGATACTCGCGCGACAGCAGCGCTGCAAGCTTCGGCGCATCGCCGTGGCGCCAGGCGAGCAGCACCTGCCGCAGCTCCTCGGGCGCATCCTTGAGCTCGCTCAGGGTCTGATCGAGCATGCGCAGCTGCTCCTCGCGCGGCAGCGTCTCGAGACCGCCGAGCTCCTCGTCGAGCGTTTCCAGTCCCGCCGTGGGCTTACCATCGGCCTGCGCGCGCTGCAGGAGCTGTTCCTCGACCCCATGCTGCGGGTCGAGTCCGAGACGCATGTAGTCGAGGTCGGCGAGCTCGAGTCCGACCGCCCATGGCGTCTGGCTGTTGAAGAGCTCCGCCGGCAAGCCGAGCTCGGTCGCGGCCGCAGCGACCCGGGCGTAGCGCTGCGGGCCGATGACCTCGCGCAGGCTGGTGCCGGCGGGCAGCGTGCCGTGTTCCAGCATCCAGCTGGCCGCGGCAGTCTGGTCGAGATTGCCCAGGTCGAGCTCCATGACGAGCTTCGCCGAGGCCGCGTAGGCGCGGTCGAACGCCGCGGGGAGTGCCGCGTCCTGCTCAGGCAGCAGGTGCACCGAGCCGGCGAGGTAGAGCGTGCTGTGCGCGCCGTGAATCACCCAGACGGGACTCGCGGCCCGGGCCGCGGAGAGGCTCAGGCCGCCGAGCAGGCTGAGCGCGAGGAGCCACCGCAGTGCTGCTCGACCCACACGACCTCCGTCAGCAGCGAGCCATCGGCGCGCAGCTCGAACGTACGATAGGCGGGCGGGCGACGGTCGACCGCGAAATCCTCGGACTGGGGCAGGAACTGCGCGCAGGTCGAAGGCGTCGCCAGCAGCCGCACGCCCTTGCGCAGCGTGTCGTAGGTCTGGTGCACATGGCCCCACACTATCGCACGGACGTTGCGATGGGCGTCGATGGTGTGGAGGAACTCGGCGGCATTGGTGAGCCCGACGCGATCGAGCCAGCGGCTCGCCATCGGCACCGGATGATGATGCAGGCACACCATGCAGTGACGCGTTCCAGCGCTCGCGAGCGCCTGCTCGAGTTCCGAGAGCGCGGCGCCGCTCAGCGCGCCGCTTGCGGCGCCCGGGATGCAGCTGTCGAGCAGCACGATCCGCCAGCGCCCGATATCCACGAACCCGCCGAGCACGAAGGGCTCGCCGGCAAGCTCGCGGCGCATGGCCTGCGGCTCGTCGTGGTTGCCCGGCAGGCACAGCACCGGCACACCGAGCGCGCCGAACACCCGGCGGAAATGCGGGTAGCCGGCCGGGTCATCCTGCACCAGATCGCCGGTGACCAGCACGGCATCCGGCGGCCAGTCGCGCGCGCGCGCGTGCGCCAGCGCGGCGTTGAGCGCCGGCAGCGTCGCGACCCCGCGCAGCGATTCGCTCTCACCGCCATAGAGATGCGGGTCGGTGAAAAGTGTGAGGCGCACCGTGCTCATCAAGTAAAAGATTAGCAGAGCGCATGCAGTCGCTGCAGTGAACCAAGTCGCCGCGGGCCGCGGGCGGCGTGGCGGCGGCATGACGCGGTTTGCGTTCCGTCGTGCGCATAGTGTGAAGCAGGCCCGCGCGGCGGGCGACACCTGCGGGAACTTAAGTCTTCTCGCGCGGTACTGGTTCGAGGTTCGCACGCCCTCACGCCGGAGCCTCGAGCCTTGGCGGCTCCGCGGCGTGCGATTTGAGCATCGGGCGTGACTGGTAGAAAATGCGCGCCCCCGGTGAGCGCGCTGCCTGACCGCAAGCGCGGCGCTGGCTGCCGGAGAACCGCACCGCGGCCCTGAGCCGCCGACAAGGCCCGCCATGACTACACGCCGCGAACTCGCCAACGCCATCCGCGCACTCGCCATGGACGCCGTGCAGCGCGCGAACTCAGGACATCCGGGCATGCCGATGGGCATGGCGGATATCGCGCAGGTGCTGTGGAGCGATTTCCTGCGCTACAACCCCGGCAATCCGCAATGGGAGAACCGCGACCGTTTCGTGCTCTCCAACGGTCACGGCTCGATGCTCTTGTACGCGGTGTTGTATCTCACCGGCTACCCGCTCACCATCGAGGACATCAAGGGCTTCCGCCAGCTCGGCAGCAAGACACCGGGTCATCCCGAGCGCGATCTGCCGCTCGGCATCGAGACCACCACCGGCCCACTCGGACAGGGAGTCGGCAACGCCGTCGGCATGGCGCTCGCCGAGAAGCTGCTCGCCCAGGAATTCAACCGGCCTGGCTTCGACATCGTCGATCACTACACCTACTGCTTCTGCGGCGACGGCTGTCTCATGGAAGGCATCTCTCACGAGGCCTGCTCGCTCGCCGGCACGCTGTCACTCGGCAAGCTGATCGTTCTGTACGACGACAACGGCATTTCCATCGACGGCAAAGTGGCCGGCTGGTTCAGGGACGACACGCCGACCCGATTCGCCGGCTATCACTGGCACGTGGTGCCTGACGTCGACGGGCTCGATGCAGCCGCGGTAGCACGCGCGATCGAGGCCGCGCGTGCCGAGACGGAACGTCCTTCTCTGATCTGTTGCAAGACCATCATCGGCTACGGTGCACCTCACAAGCAGGGCACCGCCGAGGCACACGGCGAGGCGCTCGGTGTGGATGAAGTGGCGGCCGCGCGCCGCACTCTCGGCTGGCCGTACCCACCATTCGTGGTGCCGGATGAGATCCGCGCCACCTGGGACCATCGCCAGCAGGGGGCGGCGCTGGAGGCTGCCTGGCGCGAGCTGTTGGCGCGCTACGCCGCGGCGTTTCCGCAGGCGGCGCGCGAGTTCGAGCGCCGCATGCACGGCGAGCTGCCCGGGAATTTCGCGGACCTCGCGGCACAGGCGCTGCAGGGGGCATTGAAGCAGAGCGCGCCGCAGGCGACCCGTGCCTCCTCGCAGGCGGCACTCAACGTGCTCGCGCCGGCGCTGCCGGAGGTGCTGGGTGGCTCGGCTGATCTGACCCAGTCGAACAGCACGCTGTTCAAGGGCGCGCACACCATCACGCCGGATGCCGAGGAGGGCGACTACCTGCACTACGGCGTGCGTGAGTTCGGCATGACGGCAATGATGAACGGCATCACCCTGCACGGTGGATTCATCCCCTACGGTGGCACGTTCCTCGTATTCTCCGACTACGCACGCAACGCCATACGCCTGGCGTGCCTGATGAACGTTCGTACCATCCTCGTGTACTCGCACGATTCGATCGGGCTCGGCGAAGACGGCCCCACGCATCAGCCCATCGAGCAGCTGGGGAGCCTGCGCGCGATACCGCACATGACGCTATGGCGGCCGTGTGATGCCGCCGAGACGGCCGTCGCCTGGACGCTGGCCCTCGAGCGCACCGGGCCCACCGCTCTGGTTCTCACCCGTCAGGCCGTGCCGCAGCAGGCGCGCAGCGCCGAGCAGCTCGACAACATCCGCCGCGGCGGCTACGTGCTGATCGACCCGCCCGGTGCGCCGGAGGTGCTGATCATCGCCACGGGCTCCGAGGTCGGTATCGCGGCGCAGGCGGTGAATTCGCTCAATGCCGCCGGGCGGCGCGTGCGCCTGGTCTCCATGCCTTCGACCGAGACCTTCGACGCCCAGGACGAGGGGTACCGCCAGGCGGTGCTGCCGCGGGCGGTCACGCGGCGCCTGGCGATCGAGGCCGGCGCCACGCAGTGCTGGTGGCGCTACGTCGGCAGCGGCGGGCGGGTGCTCGGCATCGACCGCTTCGGCGCTTCCGGTAAAGGGCCCGAGGTACTCTCGCATTTTGGTTTCACGGTCGATAATGTGGCACGAAACGTCCGCGAACTGCTGGAGGGATGAGCGCATGGCGATCAGGGTCGGCATCAACGGTTATGGGCGCATCGGACGCAACGTGCTGCGCGCCCTGTACGAGGGCAAGCGCACCTCCGAGGTGCAGATCGTCGCGCTCAACGATCTGTGCGATCCGAAGGCCAATGCTCATCTCACCCGCTACGATACCGTGCACGGCAAGTTCCCCGGCGAGGTCAAGGTCGACGGCGACTACATGGTGGTGAACGATGACCGCATCCGCGTGTTCGCCGAGCGCGACCCGGCGAAGCTCCCGTGGGGCGCGGTCGGTGCGGAGTATGTCCTCGAATGCACCGGCCTGTTCACCAGCAAGGCGAAGGCCGGTGCCCACCTCAAGGGCGGCGCCAGGAAGGTGGTGATCTCCGCGCCCGGCGGCGAGGATGTCGACGCCACCATCGTCTACGGCGTGAACCACAACGTGCTCAAGCGCGGCTACACCGTGATCTCCAACGCTTCCTGCACCACCAACTGCCTGGCGCCGCTCGCCAAGGTGCTGCACGAGAAAGTCGGCATCGAGGCCGGCATCATGACCACGATCCATGCCTACACCAATGACCAGGTGCTGACCGACGTTTACCACCCGGACCTGCGCCGCGCCCGCTCCGCGACAATGTCGCAGATCCCGACCAAGACCGGGGCGGCCGCGGCCGTCGGGCTGGTGCTGCCCGAGCTCAAGGGCAAGCTCGATGGCTTCGCGGTGCGCGTGCCGACCATCAACGTCTCGCTGGTCGATCTCACCTTCTCCGCGAAGCGCGCCACCTCGGTCGAGGAAGTGAACCGGGCACTGCAGGCCGCCGCGGTCGGCCCGCTCAAGGGAATTCTCGCCTACAACGACCTGCCGCTGGTGTCGGTCGATTTCAATCACGACGCGCACTCCTCGGTGTTCGACGCGAGCCTCACCAAGGTGATCGATGGCACGCTGGTCAAGGTGTGTGCGTGGTATGACAACGAGTGGGGCTTCTCCAACCGCATGATCGATACCACGCTCGCCTGGTCGCAGGCGTCATGAGGGTACTGCGCATGACGGACACGGACCTGCGCAACAAGCGGGTCCTGATCAGGGAGGATCTGAACGTTCCGGTGCAGGGCGGCGTGGTCACCAGCGATGCCCGCATCCGCGCCGCGCTCGCTACCATCCGTTACGCGCTCGATCAGCATGCACGCGTGTTCGTCACGTCGCATCTCGGGCGCCCGAAAGAGGGCGAGGAGACCGCGGCACTCAGCCTCGCGCCGGTGGCGACGCGATTGTCGGAGCTGCTCGGCAAGGCGGTGCCGCTGCGTAAGAACTGGATCGACGGCGTCGACTGCGCCGCAGGCAGCGCGGTGCTCTGTGAGAACGTGCGCTTCCTCAAAGGCGAGCGTGAGGACGACGAGCTGCTCGCACGGCGCATGGCGGCGCTGTGCGAGGTATTCGTCATGGACGCCTTTGCCACCGCGCACCGCGCCGAGGCCAGCACCCACGGCGTGGCGCGCTACGCTCCGGTCGCCTGCGCCGGCCCGCTGCTGGTGGGCGAGCTCGAGGCGCTCGAGCGTGCCCTGGAAGATCCGGCGCGCCCGCTGGTGGCGGTGGTCGGCGGCTCGAAGGTTTCGACCAAGCTGCTGGTGCTCGAGTCGCTGCTCGACAAGGTGGACAAGCTGATCGTCGGCGGCGGCATCGCCAACACCTTCCTCGCCGCGGGCGGTATCGACGTCGGCAAGTCGCTCTGTGAGACGGAGATGCTCGACGTCGCGCGGCGCCTCATGGACAAGGCGCGCGCACGCGATACCGAGATTCCGCTGCCCACGGACGTGGTGGTGGGGCGGGAGTTCGCCGCCACCGCGCACGCCGACGTGCGCCCGGTGGGCGAGGTGCGCCGCGACGAGATGATTCTCGACATTGGGCCCGATACCGCCGACCGCTGCAGCGCGCTGCTGCAGTCGGCCGGCACCATCATCTGGAACGGTCCGGTGGGCGTATTCGAGTTCGAGCAGTTCGGCGAGGGCACCCGCGCCATCGCCCTGGGCGTCGCGCGCAGCAAGGCGTTCTCGCTCGCCGGCGGCGGCGACACGCTCGCCGCCATCGAGAAGTACGGCGTCGAAGACAGCATCTCCTACATCTCGACGGGCGGCGGCGCGTTCCTCGAGTTCGTGGAAGGCAAGACGCTGCCCGCGGTTGCCATGCTCGAGCAGCGTGCCCGTGGCTGAGCCAACGCCGCAGGCGCCGCCCCGTCGCGCCAAGATCGTGGCCACGGTGGGCCCGGCCACCGACGATGTCGAGGTGCTCATGCAGATGATGCAGGCCGGGCTCGACGTGGTGCGCCTCAACGCGTCGCACGGCACGGTCGAAGACCGCAGGCGGCGGCTCGCGCTGGTGCATGAGGCGACGCGCCGGGCCGACAAGTGCGTCGGCCTGCTGCTCGATCTCGGCGGCCCCAAGATCCGCATCGAGTGTTTCCGCGAGGGCCGCGTGCAGCTCTCGGAGGGCGCGCCTTTCACGCTCGACACGGCGCTCGATCCCCGGGGCGGCAGTGCGCTCGGCGTCGGCATCGCCTACAAGGATCTGCCGAAGGACGTGGCGGCCGGCGACACGCTGCTGCTCGCCGACGGGCAGATCATTCTCGATGTGATGGCGGTGGGCGCGACCACGGTCGAGACCCGGGTACGGGTCGGCGGCGAGCTGTCCGACCGCAAGGGGCTCAACCGCCAGGGCGGTGGCATCTCGGCGCCGGCCCTCTCGGAGCGCGACCTCGAGGACATCCGCTTCGCCGCACAGCAGGGCATCGACTATGTCTCGGTGTCGTTTGCGCGCGAGGCCGCCGACATCGAGAAGGCGCGCACGCTGCTGCGCGCCGCCGGCAGCGAGGCACGGGTGGTGGCCAAGATCGAGCGCCACGAGGCGGTCGAAAACCTGCCGGGCATCGTCGATGCGGCCGACGTCATCATGGTGGCGCGCGGCGACCTCGGCGTGGAGATGGGCTACGCGGAGCTCACCGGGCTGCAGAAAACCATCATTCACCAGACGCGCACCCGCAACAAGGTGGTGATCACCGCGACGCAGATGATGGAGTCGATGATCCACAATCCGGTGCCGACCCGTGCCGAGGTGAGCGATGTTGCCAACGCGGTGATGGACGGCACGGATGCGGTGATGCTTTCGGCGGAAACCGCCACCGGGCGCTACCCGGTGCGCGCGGTGCAGGCGATGGCCCAGGTAATCGAGGGGGCCGAGAAGTACCAGCTGACCCACAACCGCTCGCGCAGCCGCGCCATCGAGGGCCAGTTCAAGGTCACCGAGGAAGCGATCGCCATGGCGGTCATGTACACCGCCAACCACATGAAGGTACGCGCCATCGTCGCGCTCACCGAATCGGGTGCGACCCCGTTGTGGATGTCGCGCATCCGCGCCGACATTCCCGTGTACGCCTTCACGCGCCACGAGGCCACCCGCCGCCGCGTGACACTCTATCGCGGCGTCTACCCGGTGATCTTCGATGTCACGGGTGCCGGCAACTCACCCGAGAGCCTGTACCGCGCACTGTTCACGCGGCTGCTCGAGCTGCAGCTGGTGACGAAGGGCGACCTGGTGATTCTCACCAAGGGTGAGGCTTCGGGTGTCCAGGGCGGCACCAACTCGATGCAGATCCTGAAGGTCGCGCTCGACTAGTACCATCAGGACCGCCGCGCGCCGCCACATGCGCAAGCTGAGCTATATCGGCGGGGCGGTGCTGGCGCTGCTGCTGGCACTGCTCGCCGCGGGTTACGCGATGCTGCGCGCCTCGCTCCCCCCACTCGATGGCGACATCCGCGAGCCGGACCTCGCCGCGCCGGTGCGCATCACGCGCGACGCGCGCGGCGTGCCCACCATCGAGGCGCAGGATCGCCGCGACCTGGCCTTCGCCACCGGCTTCGTGCACGCGCAGGATCGCTTCTTTCAGATGGATCTCGCGCGGCGCCTCGCGGCGGGGGAGCTGGCGGAGCTCTTCGGCCGCGTCGCGCTCGAGCAGGACCGCAAGACGCGCCTGTTCCGCTTCCGCAGCGTCGCGCGCGCCGTGATTGCCGCGGCGAGCCCGCAGCAGCGCGCGCTGCTCGAGGCCTACACGCGCGGCGTCAACGCCGGGCTCGCGCGCCTGGGGGCACGACCCTGGGAGTACTGGGTACTCGGGGCGGCGCCGGTCCCCTGGCGGCCCGAGGACACGGCGCTGGTCACCTACAGCATGTGGTGGGACCTGCAGTGGAACGGCTTCGTCCGTGAGATCGTGCGGCAGGAGGTCAACGCCGGCCTCGGCGGTCCTACCTGCGCCGCCGGCTGGAAATGCGCGCTGCATTTTCTCTATCCCACCGGCACCGCGTGGGACGCGCCCGTAAGCTCTGGCGCCGAGATCGCGACGAACGCACCGGTTCCCGACGCCACGGTGCTCGACGTGCGCGACCGCCGCGTCGCTCCCGGCTCACCCGCCGCGGCCGCTCGTGCATCGTCCGCCACGGGCAGTAACAGCTGGGCAGTCTCGGGTCGCTTCACCACCACCGGCGCGGCGCTCATCGCCAACGACATGCATCTCGGGCAGCGCGTTCCGCCCGTCTGGTACCACGCGCGGCTGAAGACCGCGTCGCGTGGGGCCGACGCGGCACTCGACCTCAACGGGGTGACCTTGCCCGGCGTGCCCGTGCTGGTCGCCGGATCCAACGGCTACATCGCCTGGGGCTATACCAACAGTTACGGAAACTGGATCGACGTCGAGCCGGTGCCATGCACGGCGGTCGGCGAGCGCGAGCTCGTGACGCCGCAGGGCGAGCTGCCGCTCGAGGTGAGCCGCGAGGAGATCTACGTTCGCGGTGCACCCCCCGAGGTGCTCGAGGTGAAGAGCGCGCCGCTCGGGGTGCTGTTGCGCAGCGATGTCGCGCGGCACGTGTGCTGGTTCGGCGCCTGGCTGGCGCAGCTGCCGTCCGCCACCAACCTGAATCTCATCGAGCTCGAGCGCGCGACGTCCGTGGAGCAGGCACTGGCGCTTGCTCCCGAGATCGGCATGCCTCACCAGAACGCCGTGGTCGGCGACCGTGACGGCCACATCGGCTGGACCATTTTCGGACGCATCCCGCAGGACACGGGACCACACCGCGCGCGCGCTGGCGCGCCGTGGACCACCGTCGCCGATCATCCGAAGATCATCGATCCCCCCCTCGGGCGGCTGTGGACCGCCAACGCCCGGGTCACGGGCGATGAGCAACAGCTGCGGCTGATCGGCGGCGACATCGCGGCGCTCGGCGCCGAGTACGACCTCGGGGCCCGTGCCGCTCAGATCCGCGACGACCTGCTGTCGCTCCCGGGACCGGTCACGCCGCGAGACATGCTGCATATCCAGCTCGATGACCGCGCCGTGTTCCTCGAGCGCTGGCGCGCGCTGCTGCTCGGACTGCTCGATGCGCGCAGCATCCACGCTCACCCGCGGCGCGAGGAGTTCCGGCGACTCATCGAGCAATGGAACGCCCGCGCGAGTGTCGACGCGGTCGGCTATCGTCTGGTGCGCGCCTATCACGACCGCACGCAGCAGGCCGTGTGGGACATGCTGCTCGAAGCGCTGCAGGTGCCGGCCAGCGAGGGCAGCTGGCCCCCCGACCAGTTCGAGGGCGCGCTGTGGCAGCTCATCACCACACAACCCCTGCATCTGCTCGCGCACACTTATCCCGGCTGGCCGGAGTTTCTGCGCGCTCAGGTCGATGCCACGATCGCCGAGCTCGACCCGAGCTGCCCGCAGCTCTCGCGCTGTACCTGGGGGATGCGTAACGTGGTGCGCATCCGTCATCCGCTCTCGCGCGCGTTGCCATGGCTCGCGCGCTTTCTCGACATGCCCACCGAGCAGCTCCCCGGTGATCACGACATGCCGCGCGTGCAGGACGGTGCCTTCGGCGCCTCGGAGCGCTTTGCGGTCTCCCCTGGCCACGAGGATCAGGGTTACCTCCTGATCGCGGGCGGCCAGAGCGGGCATCCGTTGTCGCCCTACTACCGTGCGGGGTTTCGCGAGTGGGCGCTCGGAGCGCCACTGCCGTTTCTGCCGGGTCCCTCCGAGCACACCCTGATCCTGAGACCCGATTGATGCGCAGTCGCGGCGCTCTGGTACGGCTCACAACCTCATCCTAAGCTACACGCCATGACGACCGGCGCGGGCGATGTGCGCGCAGTGACTGACGCCGCGTACGCGGCGCTCAACCGCGGAGACTTTCCCGCGGCAAAGGAGCTCTTTGGCCGCGCGCTCGCGGCCGGTGCGGCCGACGCCGCTGCCTGGTTCGGCCTGGCGGTTGTACACCGTCAGCTCGGGGCCGCGGCCGAGGAAGCCCGGGCGCTCGAGGAGGTACTCAAGCTCGATGCGAAACACCTGCCGGCACTCATACACCGGGGCGATCTGTACGTGCGCCAGGGCGATGCGCGTGCGGCGGCGTCATACTACGGTGCAGCGGTGCAACTCGCCGCCGCGCGCCCGAGGCTCTGGCCCGAGTGGCGTCGCGAGGTCGAGCGTGCCGAGGCTGCGGCACGCTCGATCGCGCTCAAGGTCGAGTCGCATCTGCTGCGTGCGCTCGCTGCCCACGGCGTCAACGGCATGGGCACCGGGCGCTTCGGACGTGCGCTCGACCTGCTGCTCGGCCGCCGCCAGGTCTACCTGCAGCAGCCGAAGTACTTCTATTTTCCCGAGCTGCCGCAGATTCAGTTCTACGAGCGAGGTGACTTTGCC
>DATIZW010000187.1:0-2316 GCA_035516875.1 Steroidobacteraceae bacterium | reverse complement strand
GGCCCGCCGGCGCTGCTGTGGAAGCTGTTTCTCTGGCTGTTGCTCGCGGGCTTGTGGCTGCTCAACGTGCGCGCGATCCGCAAGGCACTGATCACCCGCCCCTTCATGAAGGAGTATCTGCGGCTGCTGCCGCCGATGTCGCAGACCGAGAAGGAGGCACTCGAGGCAGGCACCGTGTGGTGGGATGGGGAGCTGTTCACCGGCGCGCCGCGCTGGGAGAAGCTGCTCGCGGCCCGCCCGCCGCAGCTGTCGGTCGCCGAGGCCGCGTTCCTCGATGGGCCATGCGAGGAGCTGTGCCGCATGCTCAACGACTGGAACATTACCCACGAGCGCGCCGACCTGCCGCCGCACGTGTGGGAGTTCCTCAAGACGCGCGGCTTCTTCGCCATGATCATTCCGAAGAAGTACGGCGGCCTGGAGTTCTCCGCCTACGCGCACTCGTGCGTGCTCGCTAAGATCTCCAGCCGCAGCGCCACCGCCTCCTCCACCGTGGCCGTGCCCAATTCGCTCGGGCCGGCGGAGCTGCTGCTGCACTACGGCACCGAGGAGCAGAAGGACTATTACCTGCCGCGGCTCGCGCGCGGTGAGGAAGTGCCGTGCTTCGCCCTCACCGGTCCGCGCGCCGGCTCGGACGCCGCCTCCATCCCGGATACCGGGATCGTCGTGCGCGGCACGTGGCTGGGGCGCGAGGTGCTCGGCCTGAAGCTCAACTTCTCCAAGCGCTACATCACGCTCGCGCCGGTGGCGACCGTCATCGGACTGGCGTTCCGCATGTTCGACCCGGAGCGGCTGCTCGGCGAGCGGACCGACCTCGGCATTACCTGCGCACTCATCCCACGCAATACACCCGGCGTGAGCATCGGCCGGCGGCACTTCCCCCTCAACATTCCGTTCCAGAACGGACCGGTCTCCGGCAAGGACGTGTTTGTGCCGCTCGACTCCATCATCGGCGGCCCGGCGATGGCGGGCAACGGCTGGCGCATGCTGGTCGAGCAGCTGTCAGTGGGCCGCTGCATCTCGCTGCCCTCGAACACCACCGGTGCCGCCAAGGCGGGCGTGTGGGCCACCGGCGCTTACGCGCGTATCCGCACGCAGTTCAACCTGCCGGTTGGCCGCTTCGAGGGTGTCGAGACCGTCATCGCACGCATGGTGGGCCTCACCTACACCATGGACGCGGCGCGCTCGGTCACCGCCGGCGCCATCGACGGCGGCGAGAAGCCGTCGGTGCCGTCGGCGATGCTCAAATACCATGTCACCGAGATGGGCCGGCAGGTGGCCAACGACGCCATGGACATCCACGGCGGCAAGGGCATCATGCTCGGCCCCCACAACTACCTCGGCCGTGGCTACGAGATCGTCCCGGTGGCGATCACCGTCGAGGGCGCCAACCTCCTCACGCGCAACCTGATCATCTTCGGCCAGGGTGCCATTCGCTGCCATCCGTTCGTGTTGCGCGAGATGAGCGCGGCGCGCAACCCCGACCGCGCCGCCGGCGTCGACGAGTTCGACCGCGCGCTGTTCGCGCACTTCGGCTTCACGCTCTCCAACGCGGTGCGCTCGTTCATCATGGCGCTCACCCACGCGCGTTTCACGCGCGCTCCCGTGAAGGGGGTTACGGCGCGCTACTACCAGCACGTGGTGCGCTTCTCAGCCTCGTTCGCCTTCGCCGTGGATGTCGCCATGCTCTCCCTCGGCGGTTATCTGAAGAAGAAGGAAGGCCTGTCGGCGCGCCTCGGGGACGTGCTGTCGTGCCTGTACCTCGCCTCGATGGTGCTCAAGCACCATGAGAATCAGGGCCGCCAGGAGCAGGACCTGCCGGTGATCGAGTGGGCCTGCCGCAACCTCCTCTATCACGCCCAGGAGCAGCTGCACGGCTTCCTGCGCAATTTCCCCAACCGGCCGCTCGCGGCGGTGATGCGGGCACTCATCTTCCCGCGCGGACGTGTGTACTCGGCACCCGGCGACCGTCTCGGGCGCAAGGTCGCCGCGCTCGTCACCGCACCCAGCCAGACGCGCGAGCGCTTCGGTGAGCACATCTACCGTACCCTCGAGCCGGGCAACCCGCTCGGGCTGCTCGAGGAGGCGCTGCAGCTGGCCGTGCAGCTCGAGCCCCTCGAGAAGCGCATCCGCGTCGAGGGCGTCAAGACCGGCAAGCTGAGCGCGCTCGACCTGCCCGGGCGCATCCAGCAGGCGCTGAGTGCGGGGATCATCTCGGAGACCGAGGCCGCGGCGCTGCGTGACTACGACCGCAAGGTCATGGACATCATCAACGTCGACGACTTCGAGCCCCACGAGCTCGCCTGCCAGGCCGAGCCA
>DATIZW010000186.1:0-2354 GCA_035516875.1 Steroidobacteraceae bacterium | reverse complement strand
TACATCATCCCCAACGAGGAAATCGAGCTGTTCCTCAGGGACATCGCCGACCACGCCCACTACGACGGCAAGCCGGGGCTGTACGACGAGCTGCAGACGCTGGAGAACCCCGCGCTGCGCGGCTACCTGAAGCTCGACAGCTCGGTGCGCGGCATGATCGTGCACCGCCCGGATGACGACGCTCCCTCCTACCCCCTGAAGCAGTGGGACGTGATCACGCACATCGCCGGCAAAGCGATCGATGACGAGGGCATGGTGGGGATCCGCGACAACCTGCGCGTGGGCTTCCGCTACCTCATCCAGCAGAACGCGCATGACGGCACCGTGCCGCTCAGCATCGTGCGCGGCGGCAGGAGCCAGCAGATCCGGATGCCGGTGCCGGCCCACCGGCCGTTCCTCATCGACTGGCTGGAAGGGAGCTACCCCTCCTACTTCATCCTCGGGCCCGTAGTGTTCGAGCGCGCTACGATCGAGGGGTTGCAGCTGATCCGCACCCACGGCCAGGCGCTGGTCGGCAGTCCCTTGTTGGCGCGGCTCGGCGATCGCCCCGATCCCGACCGCGAGGAGCTGGTGCTGATCCCCGCACCATTGTTCCCGCATGCCCTCTCGAGCGGATATTCCGATCCTACCGGCTCAGTGGTGAAGTCGGTGAACGGCACGGCGGTGAAGAGTCTCGCGCACCTCGTGGCGTTGCTGCGCGATCTGCAGGATGAGTATGTCACGCTCGACTTCGACAACCGCGCGAGCGAGGCGATGGTGTTTCCACGCGCCCAACTGGTCGCATCGACCGAGGCCATCCTCAGCGACAACGGTGTGCGCGCCCAGGGGTCGCCCGATATGCTGAAGATCTGGGCGGCGAAGCGACCCTGACTTACCCGCCGTTCTGCCTGCGGCAACGGGCGGCGGTGCTGGCGCGCTCAGCCGCGCGCGGCGAGCAGCTCCTGCAGCTGCCGCTTCACCGCGGGCCACTCCGCGCTCACGATGGAGTAACGCGCCGAGTCACGCGGAACCAGGTCGGCCGCGAGGCGGTGGGCACGCAGCACACCTTCGAACTTCGCGCCGATGCGTGCCAGGGCGGCACGCGAGCGCTCGTTGCGCACGTCGGTGTGAAAGCACACGCGATGCACGCCCCAGGACTCGAAGGCGTGCGTCAGCATCAGCAGCTTCGCCTCGGTGTTCGCCGCGGTGCGCACTGCCGAGGCACCCAGCCAGGTGTACCCGATCTCGCAGCCGTCGGGACCCGAGCGACTGGCGGCGGGGTGGCCGGCAGGCCAGGGCCAGCGCTCGATGAGGAAAAAACGCGTCGAGCCGATGATCGCGCCGTCGGCATTGCGCACCGTGGCAAAAGGCAGCGCCGTGCCGTCCTCACGGGCGGCGAGCGCCGCATCGACGTACTGCGCCATCTCCATGACACTCGAGGGGATCGCGCTCCAGCGATAGAGTCCCAGGTCCTCGCGCGCCGCCGCGAGCAACCCCTCGATGTGCCCGCGCGCGAGCGGCTCGAGGCGCACGTGCGTCCCGACGAGGATCGCCGGCGCGATGGTCACGGTGGTATCGCTCATGGCAGTCGCTGCGAGCCTTTCAGGTTGTGACAGCAAAAAAACAGGCCGGCGCTATGCATCGCCGGCCCATTCGAGTCTACCTCACGACGAGTCTACATCACGACGCCGCACCCGAGCACGGCGCGAGCTCAGCTCGCGGTGCTCTCCGACTCCTCGCCGACGCTCGACTCCTCCGCGTCCGGGAGACTCCCGCCGACATCCATGAAGCTGCGCCGCTCGCTGCCTTCCATCTTCTTGCGACGCGAGGCATGGGCGGCGAAGCCCGTGCCCGCGGGGATGAGGCGCCCGACGATGACGTTCTCCTTCAAGCCGCGCAGGTCGTCCTTCAGCCCGCGCACCGCGGCCTCGGTCAACACGCGGGTGGTTTCCTGGAAGGAAGCCGCGGAGATGAACGACTCGGTGGCGAGCGAGGCCTTGGTGATGCCGAGCAGCACCGGCTGCAGCCGTGCCGTCTTCTTGTTCTCGCTCGCAGCGCGGTCGTTGATGTCGAGCGCGCGCGAGCGATCGAGCTGCTCGCCACGCAGCAGCGCCGTCTCACCCGCCTCCTGCACCTCGGTCTTGCGCAGCATCTGGCGAATGATCACCTCGATGTGCTTGTCGTTGATCTTCACGCCCTGCAGGCGGTAGACGTCCTGGATCTCGCGCACCAGATAGTTGGCGAGCGCCTCGACGCCCTGCAGGCGCAGAATGTCGTGCGGGTTCGGCTCGCCGTCGGCGATCACCTCGCCACGCTCCACCGTCTCGCCCTCGAAGACGTTGAGCTGGCGCCACTTCGGGATCAGCTCCTCGTAC
>DATIZW010000185.1:0-5799 GCA_035516875.1 Steroidobacteraceae bacterium | reverse complement strand
CGCCTGAGCGTGCACGAGGGCCGCAGGAAGGTGGTCGACGGACCCTTCACCGAGGCCAAGGAATTCGTCGGCGGGTTCTTTCTGCTCGACTGTCCGACGCGCGAGCAGGCGCTCGGTCTGGCGAGTGAGTGCCCCGCGGCGCAATGGGCCACGATCGAAGTGCGCGAGGTGGGTCCCTGTTACGAGTAGAGCCTGGGCCTGAGGCGATCGCTACATCTGGGCGGCCCACGAGCTGCACCACCCGCTCGCCCTCACGTCCTTGCCGGGAAACAGCTGGCAGGGGCCCTGGGCCGAGCCGCTGGCGCCCTGATAGAGGCCGCAGTTGGCGCAGTTGCTCCCCGGGCTCGCGCCCTTGGCGTCCTTCGCGTTCTCGACGTATTTGACCGCTTTCGCCTCCGGCGCGCCGACTGCAAGGAGCGGCGCCGCGAACGCCGGGCGCAGCACCCCCTCAGCCAGCGGGCTGAGCGAGACGCCGAGCGCGAGGCGCTTGAGCAGGCGTCGGCGGGACGGGGACGCGGGCTGGTTCATGGCTGACTTCCCTCCGGGCCCTGATTCTTGCGGCGCCGGGCACGGCTTGCAAGCGCGCCGCGCTTCAGTCCGCCCTGAGCATGCGCATGCCGTTGAGCGTCACGAGCAGCGTCGTGCCGACGTCCGCAACCACGGCGAGCCACAGCGTGGCGAGCCCGGGAATCGCGAGTGCCAGCACGACGAGCTTCAGGCCGAGACTCAATGCGATGTTCTGCTTGACGATCGCGCGGTAGCGCCGCGCGACCCTGAACACGCTCGGCAGACGCTTCAGGTCATCCTGCATGAGCACCACGTCGGCCGTCTCCATCGCCTGCGCGGAGCCCGCGCCCCCCATGGCGATGCCGACATCGGCTCGTGCCAGGGCCGGCGCGTCGTTGATGCCGTCGCCCACCATGGCGACGGCGCCGTGCGCGCAGCGCAGCTGCTCGATGGCCGCGAGCTTGTCGCCCGGCATCAGTCCCGCGCGTACCTCATCGACGGCGCCGGCGCGCTGCGCCACATCGTGCGCGACCCGCTCGTTGTCGCCGGTGAGCATCGCAGTGCGCAGCCCCGGTACCGTCGCGCGCAACGCCGCGAGCACTGCCGGAGTCTCGTCACGCAGCGCGTCCTCGACGCCGATGGCGCCGAGCACCGCGGAGCCGCGCGCCACCAGCATGACCGTGCGGCGCGATTGCGTGAGCTGCGCGAACTCGCCCGCCCCTGAGGCGTCACGGGCGCTGATCAGCGCTGCGGTCCCCACCGCCACGGCGCTGCCCTGCAGCTGCCCGGTCACCCCACCGCTGGCGGCTGCGACGATCGCAGCCGCCGGCGGGTAGCGGTGCGCGATGCCGCGCCGTCGCGCGGATTCCATGATGGCGTGTGCAATGGGGTGCGCGGAGCTGCGCTCCACGGCGGCGGCGATCGCGATGACCTCGTCGCAGCCGGCACAGGCGGGCTCGGTCTGTGGCTCGTGCGCGCAGCCGTGCGCCTGTACGGCCGTCACGCTCGGGCGTCCCGACGTGAGCGTCCCGGTCTTGTCGAAGGCGATGGTACGCACCTCCGCCAGCTGATCGAGCTGCTCGCCGCCCTTCACCAGCACGCCGAGGCGTGCGAGCCGCGTGAGCGAGCTCACGACGGTCACCGGAATGCTGATGACGAGCGCGCACGGGCAGGCGATGATGAGAAGCGCGAGTCCCCGGTACAGCCAGCCGCGAGTGCCGTCGGCGCCGTTGAGAAGCGTGCCCCCGGCGAGCAGCACCCCCAGCGCGACCACGAGCAGCGCGAGCGCCACCACGACCGGCGTGTACCAGCGTGCGAAACGATCGATGAACGCCTCGGCGGGAGAGCGCTGCGCCTGCGCCTGCGCGACGAGCCGGGCGATGCGCGCCACCGTCGAGTCCGCCGCCACGGCCGTCACCTCGACCTCGAGCGCCCCGTCGGAGTTGACCGTGCCGGCGAGTACCGTATCCCCGGCGCATTTGGCGACTGGAATGCTCTCGCCAGTGACCGCGGCCTGGTTGACGCTCGATGTGCCGCTGCGTACCCGGCCGTCGGCGGCAATGCGCTCGCCGGGCCTCACCAGGATCAGGTCGCCGGTGACGAGCTCCGCGGCGCGCACCACCTTCGTGTGCTCATGCTCGTGCTGCGCGTCATGGTCGTGATGGTGCTCGTGCCCATGCGCCGCACCCGGGTCGCGGGCGAGCAGCGTCGCCGTCTGCGGTTGCAGCGCCATCAGCGTACGCAGCGAGTCGCGGGCGCGCGCCGCACTGAAGCGTTCGAGTCCCTCGCCGAAGGTGAAAAGCAGCACCACGGTCGCCGCCTCTCCCGCCTCGCCGATCAGCAGCGCGCCGAGCGCGGCGAGCGTCATCAGCAGGTCGATGTTCACGCGCCGGCTGAAGAGCAGCGCGCGCACGCCCTTGGCGAAGATGGGCCCACCGACCAGGATCACGGCGGCGGCGAGCGTCAGCGCGCGCAGCCACGGCAGCGCGGTCGCGGGGACGAGCGCCGCGCCCGCAGTCACGGCGAGCACCGCGGCGGCGGCGGCGAGCGCGAGGCGCTGCTGCGGGTCGGCGAGGAAGAATCTGAGCACCCCACGGGACTGCGTGACGACGGCGGCGCCTGCAAGATCGCCCGGCGCGCACTCAGCGGCTAGACGGTAGCCGAGCTGCCGCAGGCGATGGTCCACCTCCTCGCGGGTGACCTCGCCCTCGAGCTCGAGCGTCTCGGTGGTGAAATCCACGATCACGCGCCGTGCACCCCGCAGCTGGCGCAGCCCGTCCTCGATGGTGAGCGCGCAGCTGCCGCAGTCCATCCCGGCGATGCGCGCACGCAGCCGCCGCGGCGTGTTGCCCTGGCCGCTATCTGCCTCCGCGGCTGCTGCTCGCCCTCGGGGCCCGGTTCCCGCGTCGCGCACTTTCACGGGTTACAGCATGCACCTTCAAGTCAGGTTCAAGGTCAAGCGCGGACGGATCGCGGCGCCGGCTCGCGCTCAGGCCGCGGCGGCCTCGAGCGCCAGGAACAACTGCGCGAACAGGAAGGCACCGTCGCCGCGCGCGGTGAGCAGCTGCCCCTCGCTGCTATCGCTGAGCGTGAGATCGACATGCACCGCACAGCCCGACTCCGCGTCCCTGAGCTGCTTGAGTGCAGCCGCCACCACCGGATCGTGCCCGGGCATGAGCACGGTGTAGCCGTCACCGTCCCGCCAGACGTGCACGTGCCGGCCGCGCAGGGCGGCAAAGAGGCGCTCGCGCTCGGTGTTGGCGAGCGAGCAGCCGATGCGACGCATCAGGCGTGTCGTGGAGGAAGCCGCCACGTGGCGGTGATCCCCGCAGACGTGCTCGAGCAGATCGCGGTACAGACGCCCCGCCGCGCCCCCCGAGTGGCCGACGCGTCGGGCCAGATCATCGAGGAACAGCTCGAGCTCGTGTCGCAGCACCATGAGCTCGGTGAGACGACGCTCGATCTCGAGGAAGCGCTGCTCGGCGATTCCCACCACGGTCCGCCCGGCGATGCCGTTGCGGCGTTGCCCGGCGAGCACCACGCGGATGTCCTCGAGTGACAGGCCGAGGCGCTGCGCGCGGCGAATGAACAGCAGCGTCTGCTCGGCGTCCGCGCGGTACAGCCGGTAGCCGCTGCGGCTGCGCCGTGCCGGGCGCAGCAGCCCCTCGTGCTCGTAGAAGCGCAGCATGGAGGTGCTGACGCGCGCGCGCGCGGCGAGTGCACCGATGGTGAGCAGCGCCTTCTCAGCCATGGCGCATCTTAGCGCCGCGGGCTCTCAGCTCGAGGACTGCGCGTACGTCTCCATCATGAGACCGGTGCCGCCGCGTGAGACGTGCGCGACCACCGCCGTGCGCCGATGGAGCTTGGTGATGGTGCCGAGATTGATGGCGAACGACAGCACCACCTGCTGGCCCTTGCGCAATCCGAGATTCGAGGTTTCGATGAAGACGCCGGTGGCGCTGAGGTTCACGGCCTTGCACAGCTTGCGCCGACCACCCGGCACCGTGATGTACACAATGGTGCGCGCCCGGTGCCTGGTATGCAGTCGGCGTTCCACGGCTGACCCTCAGCGCTTTCTTTTGTTGTGGTCCGGCCCTGAGCGGCATTATGCCTTGCGTCGCGTGAAGTGCCGCGGCCGAGTGAACTTATTTCTGCGCCGCTTTGCGGCGCCGCCGCGCTCAGGGCCCGCGCAGGAACGCGCCGATCTCCGCGCCGAAGGTGGCGAGGTCGACGAGAAACGCATCGTGGCCTTCGATGCAGGCGAGCGGTGCAAAGCGCGTGCCGACCCCGGCCGCCTCGAGGTGGGCGGCCACCGCGCGCTGCTCGGCCACCGAGAACAGCAGGTCCGACTGCACGCCGATGACCAGCGCCTGCTCGAGCGCGGCGCGGCGGAACACCGCCACGGGATCGCCGTGCGCGGTGAGGTCGAAGCGGTCCATGGACCGTGAAATATAGAGGTAACAATTGGCGTCGAAGACGCTGACAAAACGCCGCGCGAGCGTCTCCAGGTACCCCTGCACGGCGAACTCCGAGGCAAAGGGGCCCGCGTGCTTCATGTCGGCGCGGATCGGCTCGCGCCCGAAGCGCTGCTGCCACTCGGCGGCGGAGCGGTAGGTCACCGTGCCGAGCTTGCGCGCCAGTCGCTGCCCGGTGAGCGGCGGCTGCTCGGGGTCGTAGTTGCCATCCTGCCAGGCAGGATCGGAGGTGATCATCTCGCGCTGGATGGAGCGCAGCGCAATCGCAAACGGCGCCGCCGCCGCGGTCCCCGAGATGCACACCAGCCGTCGTGCGGCGCGCGGGAAGAGCGCCGCGTAGGCGAGCACCACCATGCCGCCAAGCGATGGCCCCATGACCGTGTCGAGGCGCGTGATCCCGAGGGAGCGCGCGGTGGCGAAGCCCGCGCGCGCGATGTCCTCGATCGAGAGGTCGGGAAAGCTGAGGCGGTAGGGTTCGTGCGTCGCCGGGTCGATCGAGGCGGGGCCGGTCGAGCCAAAGCAGCTGCCGAGGGAGTTGACGCAGATGACGAAGAAGCGCTCGGAGTCGATGGCGAGCCTCGGCCCCACCATGCCTTCCCACCAACCCGGGCTCGGGTCCTCGGCGGAGGCGGCGGCGTGCGCCGGAGGCGAGAGCCCGGTGAACAGCAGCAGCGCGTTGTCGCGTGCAGCGTTCAGCGTGCCCCAGGTCTCGTAGGCGAGGCGCGCGCCGTGCAACACCCCGCCGCGCCACATCGGAAATGGATCGGGTAACGCTGCGTACTTGCGCGCATCCATGGGTCGGCGGCTTGCGGGCGTGCGGACGTGGGGCCGGGGCGACAGCGGCTCACGGCTCCGGGTCGCTGCCCTCGGGAATCCCCTCGAACAGTACGGTCGAGAGGTAACGTTCGCCGGTATCCGGGAGCATGGCAAGGATCACCGACCCCGCGCGCGCCTCGGCGGCGACCTTGAGTGCCGCGGCGAACGTGCCGCCGGAGGAGATGCCGCAGAAGATGCCTTCGCTGCGGGCGAGAGCGCGTGCGTTCTCCACCGCTTCGACATCCGACACCGGTACGATGCGATGGGGCACGTCGCGATCGAGAACCGCCGGCACGAAGTCGGGGGTCCAGCCCTGGATCTTGTGCGGTGCCCAGGGCTTGCCGGAGAGGAGTGCAGCGCCGGCCGGCTCACAGGCGATGATCTGCACCTCCGGCCGCGCCAGGCGGATCATCTGACCGGCGCCGGTGAGCGTGCCGCCGGTTCCCCAGCCGGTCACGAAATAATCGAGTCGCTTGCCGACGAAGTCCTGGATGACCTCCGG
>DATIZW010000184.1:0-4066 GCA_035516875.1 Steroidobacteraceae bacterium | reverse complement strand
GCGGCGCACACCCCGCGGTGCTGCTCATCGGTCACCTCGACGTCGTCGAGGCACGACGCGAGGACTGGAGCACGGATCCCTTCCGCCTCATCGAGCGGGATGGCTTCTTCTACGGCCGCGGTACCCTCGACATGAAGGGCCCCGATGCGCTCATGGCGGCGGCCTTGATCCGCCTGAAGCACGAGGGGTTCAGGCCCGCACGCGACATCATTCTCGCGCTCACCGCTGACGAGGAGGGCGGCGCCGCCAATGGCGTCGCCTGGCTGCTCGCGCACCACCGCGACCTCATCGACGCGCAGTTCGTGTTGAGCGGCGATGACTATTCCGTGCTGACCGAGCACGGCCGGCCGCTGTTCTTCAAGCTGGACGCCAGCGAGAAGGTCTACGCGGACTATCAGCTGCTGGTGACCAACAAAGGCGGTCACAGCTCCGAGCCAGTCCCCGACAACGCCATCTACAGGCTGACGCGCGGCCTCGACCGCCTCGCGGCCTACGAGTTCCCCTTCGAGCTCAATGCGGTCACCCGCGAGTACTACCGGCGCCTGGCGGGCATCGACACCGGGCAGCGCGCGGCGGACATGCGCGCCATCCTGCGCGAGCCACCCGAGCAGCGCTCGCTCGAGCGGCTGTCGCAGGATCCCGTCGATCACTCGATCACGCGTACCACGTGCGTGGCTACGCGCCTCGAAGCCGGGCACGCCAACAACGCACTGCCGCAGCGCGCGCAGGCCGTCGTGAACTGCCGCATCCTGCCCGGGCACTCGCCGGAGGAAGTGCGGCAACGCCTCCTCCAGGTGCTGAGCGATCCGGCGATCACCGTCAGCTACCTCGCGAGCGACGGCAAGCTCCTCGACAAGGCGCCCGAGGTGCGGGGCTTCGCGCCGCCGCCGCTGCTGCCCGAGGTGCTGAACCCGCTCGATCAGCTGGTGGCGGAGACCTGGCCGGGGCTCAAGGTGATTCCGTCGATGTCGGCCGGCGCCTCGGATGCGACCCACACGAGCGCGGCCGGGCTCCCCACCTACACGTTCTCGCCGCTCACCATCGATCCGGACGACGACCGCGAGCACGGCCGCGATGAGCGCATCGGCGTCGCCTCGTTCTACCAGGCGAACGAGTTCATGTACCGCTACCTGAAGATGCTGACGGCGCACTGAAGGCGCGCGGTCCGCAAGGAAACCGTCTCATGGGGGCACGACATCTGCGCTTGACCGCCACGCTGCCGGCGGCACTCATCGCCTGCGCGGCAGCGGGTTCCTCGCTCCCCTGCAAAGCATCATCGGTGTCGGCGGCCGAGCGCGGCAGCGCGGCCGGCGACGCCGCGGCCGATGCGCTGGCCCACGACATCTTCAAGCAGCTGATCGAGATCAACACCACCAACTCCGTGGGCAACGTGACCACGGCAGCCGCGGCCATGGCGCAGCGTTTCCTTGCCGCCGGCTTTGCGCCGGCAGACGTGGTAATCGCCGGACCCGAGGAGCGCAAGAAGAACCTGGTGGTGCGGCTGCGCGGCACCGGCCGGCACAAGCCCGTGCTGCTCATCGGCCATCTCGACGTCGTCGAGGCGCGGCGCGAGGACTGGAGCACCGATCCTTTCGAGCTCATCGAGAAGGACGGCTACTTCTATGGCCGTGGCAGCGCCGACATGAAGGATGGCGATGCGATCATGGCCACGGCGCTCTTGCGCATGAAGCAGGAAGGCTATCGCCCGAGCCGCGACATCGTGCTCGCGCTCACCGCGGACGAGGAGGGGGGCTGCTGCAACGGGCCGCAGTGGCTGCTCAGTCATCGCCGCGATCTGATCGATGCCGAGTTCGTGCTGAATCACGACGGCGCCTCGGTGATTTCCGAGCACGGCGTGCCGCAGATCTTCCGGCTCGCGGCCACGCAGAAGATCTACGCGGATTATCAGCTCACGGTCACTAACGCCGGCGGCCACAGCTCGCTGCCGCGCCCGGACAACGCCATCTACCAGCTCGCCGCGGGACTGCTCAGGGTCGGCCATTACCAGTTCCCGTTCGAGCTCAACACGGTGACGCGTGCGTACTTCGAGCGCATGGCGGCAATCAGCACCGGCGACACCGCCGCCGACATGCGCGCGGTTGCCCGGGCGACGCCAGACCCGCAGGCCATGGAGCGCCTGGCGCACGAGCCCAGCTACGGCTCGCTCATGCGCACGACCTGCGTCGCGACCCGCCTCGACGGCGGGCATGCCAACAACGCGCTGCCGCAGCGTGCCGAGGCGGTCGTCAACTGCCGCATCCTCCCGGGACACTCGCCGGAGGAAGTGCGTGGGGATCTGATCAGGATCATCGACGATCCGCAGGTCGCCGTACACTTCATCGCCGACAACGGTGAGATCTCCGACACCGCCCCGGAGCGGCGCGGCTTCCCGCCGCCGCCGCTGATGCCGGAGGTGGTGAAGCCGCTCGAGCGCGTCGTGGCGGCCACCTGGCCGGGGATCCCGGTCATTCCCGTCATGATCGCGGGCGCCTCGGATGCGGTTCACACGAGCGCGGCGGGCCTGCCAACCTATGGCGTCTCAGGCATCGCGGTCGACCGCGACGATGTCCGCATGCACGGCCGCGACGAGCGGGTGCGGGTGGCCTCCTTCTATACCGGCAATCGCTTCTTCTACCGGTACCTGAAGGCTCTCACGGCACACTGACGGAAGAGGAGCACAGGGCCCATGCACGTACGGCTGATTGCCGCCATCGCCACCGGGGTGCTGGCGACGCTCGGTACCGCTGCCGCGCCGAGTGCGGACCGGGCCACGAGCAGCGACGGGGCGGCGGATCGACTGGCCCACGACCTCTACCGGGAGTTGATCGAGATCAACACCACCGACTCGGTGGGCAACGTCAGCACCGCGTCCGCGGCCCTCGCGCAGCGCTTCCTCGCCGCCGGCTTCCCGGCTGCCGATGTCATGGTGCTCGGGCCCAACGAGCGCAAGAAGAACCTGGTGGTGCGACTGCACGGCGCCGGCAAGCACAAGCCCGTGCTGCTCATCGGGCACCTCGATGTGGTGGAGGCGCGGCGCGAGGACTGGAGCACGGACCCGTTCAAGCTGGTGGAGAAGGACGGCTACTTCTACGGCCGCGGCGCGCTCGACATGAAGGCGGGCGATGCAATCATGGCGACGGCGCTCCTGCGCATGAAGCGGGAAGGCTATCGTCCAAGCCGCGACATCGTGCTCGCGCTCACCGCGGACGAGGAGGGCGGCTGCTGCAACGGCGTGGAGTGGCTGCTGAGGAACCATCGCGAGCTGATCGACGCCGAGTTCGTGCTGAATCACGACGGCCTGGTGGGCTACTCGATCACCTCCGCGCACGGCGTACCGCAGGAGTTCGCGCTCAGCGCCACGGAGAAGATGTATGCCGACTACCAGCTCACCGTGACCAACAAGGGTGGCCACAGCTCCCTGCCGCGACCCGACAACGCGATCTACCAGCTCTCCCAGGGCCTCATCAACATCGCCCGCTACGCCTTCCCGGTCGAGCTCAACGACGTGACGCGCGGTTACTTCGAGCGCATGGCTGCGGCACGCGGCGGACAGACGGCGGCCGATATGCGCGCCATCACCCGCACGCCCCCCGATGCGGCCGCCGTTGACCGCCTGTCGCGCGAGCCCGAGCTCAACTCGCTGATGCGCACGACCTGCGTGGCGACCCGCCTCGCGGGCGGACACGCGAACAACGCCCTGCCGCAGCGCGCCCAGGCCATGGTCAACTGCCGCATCGTGCCCGGACACTCGAAGGAGGAGGTGCGCCAGGAGCTGATGCGGGTGCTGAACGATCCGGACATCACGGTGCACTATGTCGCCGACGACGGCGCCGTCACCGACCGGGCGCCGGAGCAGCGTGCTCTTCCACCCTCACCGCTCCTGCCGCAGGTGGTAAAGCCTCTCGAGAGCACCGTGGCGGCAGTGTGGCCCGGGCTGCCCGTGGTGCCGTTCATGAACGCCAGCGCGACCGACGGCATCTACACGCGCGGCGCCGGGCTTCCGACCTACGGGGTCGCGGGCATCGCCGTCGATGCCGACGACATGCACGCGCACGGACGCGACGAG
>DATIZW010000183.1:0-11886 GCA_035516875.1 Steroidobacteraceae bacterium | reverse complement strand
GGGGGACGCGGGGGCGCTGTCCATCGGCGCCGGCGCGGTCGCCGCCAGCATCGCAGCCGAAGCCTCCCGTCGGGGCCTGGCACTCGATCTCGTACGCAACGGCTCGCGCGGCGCCTACTGGCTCGAGCCGCTCGTCGAGGTCGTGACGCCGGCCGGGCGAAGCGCCTACGGGCCGGTGCGCCCCGCCGACGTGCCCTCGCTCTTCGCAGCCGATTTCCTTACCGGCGCTGCCCACCCGCTCTCGCTCGGCCTCACCGATTCGATCTCCTGGCTCAAAGGCCAGCAGCGGCTGACTTTCGAGCGCGTCGGTATCGTCGACCCGACGAGCGTTGCCGATTATGTGAAGCACGGGGGCTACCAGGGGCTCACCAAGGCACTGTCACTCGCGCCGGCCGACGTCGTGCAGGCCATTACGACCTCCGGGCTGCGCGGCCGCGGCGGCGCCGCCTTCCCCACCGGAATCAAGTGGAAGACGGTGCTCGATCAGACTGCGACGCCGAAGTACGTGACCTGCAACGCCGATGAGGGCGACTCGGGTACCTTCTCCGACCGCATGCTGATGGAGGGCGATCCCTTTGCCCTCATTGAGGGCATGACCATCGCCGGTGTCGCCGTCGGTGCCACGGCCGGCTTCATCTACCTGCGCGCCGAATACCCGCACGCGCTCGCCGCGCTTCGGACCGCGGTCGCGGCCGCCTACCAGGCGCACTATCTGGGTGCAGACCTCGCCGGCAGCGGCAAGCGTTTCGATCTGGAGGTGCGTGTCGGGGCGGGGGCCTACATCTGCGGCGAGGAGACCTCGATGCTCGAGAGTCTCGAGGGGAGGCGCGGGGAAGTGCGCGTGCGCCCGCCGCTGCCCGCGATCAAGGGCCTGTTCGGCCAGCCCACGATCGTCAACAACGTCGTGACGCTCGCGAGCGTGCCGTGGATCCTCGCGCACGGCGCCGAGGCGTATGCCAACTTCGGCATGGGCAAATCGCGTGGCACGCTGCCGATACAGCTCGCCGGGAACATCCGCCGCGGCGGCCTGGTCGAGCGGGCGTTCGGCCTCACGCTGCGCGAGCTCCTCTACGACTACGGCGGCGGCAGCGCCAGCGGCAAGCCGATCCGCGCGGTGCAGGTCGGGGGCCCGCTCGGCGCCTACATCCCGCCCTCGCAGTTCGATACCGCGGTCGACTACGAGGCGCTCGCCGCGATCGGCGCGCTGCTCGGGCACGGCGGGATCGTGGTGTTCGACGATACGGTTGACATGGTGCGCATGGCGCGCTATGCGATGGAATTCTGCGCGATCGAGTCCTGCGGCAAGTGCACCCCGTGCCGCATCGGCTCTACGCGGGGTGTCGAAGTGATCGACCGCATCATTGCGGGCGTCGACGCCGAGCACAACGTGCAGCTCCTCGAGGAGTTGTGCGAGCTCATGGTGCAGGGGTCGTTGTGCGGGCTGGGCGGCATGGCGCCCTTTCCGGTACAGAGTGCCCTGAAACACTTCAGGGAAGATTTTCGCGCGCGCCACTGAGCGCGCCAGCGAGGCAGATCGATGTACGCGATAGATTACGAAGACTGCGGAACTCCCCAGCCGGTGAATGGCGCGGCGAGCGTGACGCTCGAGATCGACGGCCGCGCGGTGACCGTGCCGGAGGGCACCTCCGTGATGCGCGCCGCGGCGCTCGCCGGGGTCAAGGTGCCGAAGCTGTGTGCCACCGACACGCTCAAGGCATTCGGCTCGTGCCGGCTGTGCCTGGTCGAGATCGAAGGCCGCAAGGGCTACCCGGCCTCCTGCACGACTACCGTCGCCGCCGGCATGAAGATCCGCACCCAGTCGCCGAAGCTGACGCAGCTGCGCCGCGGCGTGATCGACCTGTACGTGTCCGATCACCCGCTCGAGTGCGAGAGCTGCCCGGCGCACGGGCACTGCGAGCTCGAGGACATGGCGGCCGCGGTCGGGGTCACTGCGACGTCCTACGCACCCGGTGCCATGCACCGCCCCGTGGCCAAGGACGAGAGCAATCCGTACTTCGCGTTCGATCCGACCCTGTGCATCGTGTGCTCGCGCTGCGTACGCGCCTGCGACGAGGTGCAGGGGACCTTTGCGCTCACCATCCAGGGGCGCGGCTTCGACTCCAAGGTCGCCGCGAGCCAGGACGACTCCTTCCTCGAATCCGAGTGCGTCTCGTGCGGGGCGTGCGTCGAGTCCTGTCCGACCGGTGCGCTCACCGAGAAGTCGATCATCGCACTCGGGCAGCCCGAGCGCGCCGTGACCACCACCTGTGCCTACTGCGGCGTCGGCTGCGGCTTCAAGGCGGAGGTACAGGGTGAGGGCGCCGACACCGAGGTGGTGCGCATGGCGCCCGATCGCGCCGGGAAAGCCAACCACGGTCACGCCTGCGTCAAGGGACGCTTCGCCTGGGGGTATGCCACGCATACCGACCGGGTGCTGAAGCCCATGATCCGCAAGACGCTGCGCGACGAATGGCGCGAGGTCTCCTGGGAGGAGGCGATCTCTTACGCCGCGAGCGAGCTCAAGCGGATCCAGGCGAAGTACGGCCGCGACTCGATCGGCGGTATCACGTCCTCGCGCTGCACCAACGAGGAGACCTTCCTGGTGCAGAAGCTGGTGCGCGCCGCCTTCGGCAACAACAACGTCGATACCTGCGCGCGCGTCTGCCACTCGCCGACGGGCTACGGCCTCAAGAACACCATCGGCGAGTCCGCCGGTACCCAGGCGTTCGACTCGGTGATGAAGTGCGACACGATCCTGATCATCGGCGCCAATCCCACCGACGGGCACCCGGTGTTCGCCTCGCAGTTGAAGCGCCGCCTGCGCCAGGGAGCGAAGCTCATCATCGCCGATCCGCGCGAGACCGGGCTCGTGCGCTCGCCGCACATCGAGGCGGACGAGCACCTGCAGTTAAAGCCCGGCACGAACGTCGCGCTCCTGAATGCGCTCGCGCACGTGGTCGTCACCGAAGGGCTCACCAGGGAAGACTATGTGGCGCAGCGCTGCGAGGCGGATTCCTACACCAAGTGGAAGGCCTTCGTGGCCGAGGCGCGCAATTCACCGGAAGCCTCCGAAAGCATCACCGGTGTGCCCCCCGAGCGTGTGCGCCACGCCGCCCGGCTCTACGCGAAGGCCGGCAATGCCGCCATTTACTACGGGCTCGGCGTCACCGAGCACAGCCAGGGGTCGACGGCGGTCATCGGCATCGCCAATCTCGCCATGGCGACCGGCAACCTCGGGCGCGAGGGCGTCGGCGTGCAGCCGCTACGGGGTCAGAACAACGTCCAGGGCTCGTGCGACATGGGCTCCTTCCCGCACGAGTTCAGTGCCTACCGCCACGTGTCCGATCCGGTGGTGCGCAAGTCGTTCGAGGACGACTGGGGCGTGACGCTGCAGGCCGAGCCTGGGCTGCGCATCCCCAACATGTTCGAGGCGGCGCTCGATGGCACCTTCAAGGCGATGTACGTGCAGGGCGAGGACTTCGTGCAGTCCGATCCCAACTCGCACCACGTCAACGCCGCCATGGCATCGCTCGAGTGCTGCATCGTGCAGGACCTCTTCCTCAACGAGACCGCGAAGTTCGCGCACGTGTTCCTGCCGGGCTCCTCGTTCCTCGAGAAGGACGGCACCTTCACCAATGCGGAGCGGCGTACCTCGCTGGTGCGCAAGATCATGCAGCCGCTCGCCGGCTACCAGGACTGGGAGATCACCTGTCTCCTCTCCAATGCCCTCGGCTATCCGATGCACTACGACCACGCGAGCGAGATCATGGCGGAGATCGCCCGCCTCACGCCGACCTTCGCCGGCATGACCTTCGAGAAGATCGCGCGGCTCGGCAGCATCCAGTGGCCGTGCAACGACGCGGCGCCCGAAGGTACGCCGACCATGCACATCGGGCAGTTCGTGCGCGGCAAGGGCAAGTTCTGGCCGACCGAGTACGTGCCGACCAGCGAGCGCTCGTCGAGCCGCTTCCCGCTGATCCTCACCACCGGGCGCATCCTCACGCAGTACAACGTCGGGGCGCAGACCCGCCGTACCGGCAACGTCGTCTGGCACACCGAGGACGTGCTCGAGATCCACCCGCACGACGCCGAGGTGCGCGGCATCAGCGACGGGGATTGGGTGGGACTCACCAGCCGCGCCGGCGAGACGGTGCTGCGCGCCAAGGTATCCGAGAAGATCGCTCCGGGCGTGGTGTACACCACGTTCCACTTCCCCGAGACCAACGCCAACGTGGTGACGACCGAGAACTCCGACTGGGCGACCAACTGTCCGGAGTACAAGGTGACCGCCGTCGAGGTGGTGCTCGTCAACCAGAAGGAAGCCTGGCAGAAGCGCGCCGAGGCCGAGCGGTCGCTGCCGCGTCCGCAGCGCAAACGCAGCAAGGATCGCGCGCCCGCCTGAGCAACCCAACCTCATCGCGGCCTGCGCCAATGATCGCGGCGGAGCCGCCACCTGCCGCAGCCGGCGTGCAGCCTGGCGCACAGCCTGTGGCGAACGTGGCCGCGGAAGTTGCCGTCGAGCGCTGGAAGCGCGGCACGCTCGAGCACACCGCGGATCTCGTGGCGGAGGAGATGCCGGTGGCGCTCGTCTATCACGACGTGCCGCACGTCGTGATGCTCGCGACTCCCGCGGATCTCGAGGACTATGCCATCGGCTTCACCTTGAGTGAGGGACTCGTGGCGCGGCCCGAGGAGATCCGTGGCGTCGAGGTGGTGCAGGGTGAGCACTCGGCGGACGTGAAGATCACCGTCGCCTGGGAGCGCTTCACCCAGCTCCTGCAGCGCCGGCGCAACCTCGCCGGTCGCACCGGCTGCGGGCTGTGCGGCGCGGAGACCGCCGCCGACGCCATTCGCGAGTGCCCAGCGGTTCCACCGGGCGTCACGGTGACGGTGACGCAGCTGCACGCCGCGATCGCCGAGCTCGGGGCACGCCAGCCCATCAACGCCCGAACCGGCAGCGTTCACGCGGCGGCCTGGGTGGTGCCCGGGAGCGGCATCCAGCTAGTGCGCGAGGACGTCGGCCGCCACAACGCGCTCGACAAGACGATCGGGGCGCTGTCGCGGGCGCAGACTGACTTTGCCGCCGGCTACATGCTGATCACGAGTCGCGCGAGCTACGAGATGGTGCAGAAATGCGCCACGGTCGGTATCGCGCTCCTCGTGGCGCTATCGGCGCCGACGGCCTTCGCGGTGCGCCTGGCCGAGCGCTGCGGGCTCACCCTGGTCGCGTTCGCGCGCGCCGACCAGCACGTCGTGTACGCGCATCCACACCGGCTCCGGTAAATGGGCGAGGCCTCATGAACATCGATCTGCTCATCAAGATGGCGAACGAGATCAGCGATTTCTTCGCCGGCACGACGGACGCCGACGCTGCCGCGCGCGACGTCGCCACTCACCTCAAGCGCTACTGGGAGCCGCGCATGCGCGCGCAGATGCTGAAGTACTACGAGGAGCGGCAAGGGGCGGGACTGTCGGACATCGCCAAGGCCGCCGTCGCGCTGCTCTACGCCGCAAGCAAGGCCGCAGCCGCGGCACCACCCGGGGCGGCGCCGTCCCCGGCCGCGCCGGTCAAGGGCGCGGGAGCATGAGCTCCGGAGCGCCGCTTGCCCGACGTGCGCTGATCTGTGGCTCCCTCGCCTTCGACACCATCATGGTGTTCCGCGACCGCTTCGCCAATCACATACTGCCCGACAAGATTCACATCCTGAACGTGTCGTTCCTCGTGCCGCAGATGCGGCGCGAGTTTGGCGGCTGTGCCGGCAACATCGCCTATAACCTCAAGCTCCTCGGCGACACCGGCGTGCCGATGGCCACCGTAGGCCGGGATTTCGCGCCGTACCGGGAGTGGCTCGCGCACTCCGGCGTCCCCACCGATCACGTGCGTGTGATCGACGGCGAGCTCACCGCCCAGGCTTTCATCACCACCGATCTCGACGACAATCAGATCACCGCGTTCCATCCCGGCGCCATGCAGCACGCGCACGCCAACCGCGTGAGCGACGCGCTCGACATCGCCATCGGCATCGTGGCGCCCGACGGGCGCGACGGCATGATCGAGCATGCCGCGCAGTTTGCCGCCGCCGGCATCCCCTTCGTCTTCGACCCGGGGCAGGGGTTGCCGATGTTCGGCCCGGCGGAGCTCAAGCGCTTCATCTCCCAGGCGCGCTGGGTGGCGCTCAACGACTACGAGTGGCAGCTCGTGCAGCAGAAATCCGGCTGGGGTGTGAGCGAGATCACGGCACGCGTCGAGGCGCTCATCGTCACGCGCGGCGCGGCCGGCTCGACGATTTATACCCGCGGTGAGGAGCTCACCGTCCCCGCCGCGCCGGCGCGCGCGGTGATCGACCCGACGGGCTGCGGCGATGCCTACCGCGCGGGGCTCCTGCACGGGCTGCTGCACGGTTTCGACTGGCTCGAGACCGGCCGCATCGCCTCCCTCATGGGGGCGATCAAGATCGAGTCACGCGGCACGCAGAATCACAGCTTCACGCGCGAGGAGTTCGCGGCGCGGCTCGAGAGCGGCGGCTCCTGAATATGTCGCGATCCGGGGCCACGCTGGCCGGCACCGACGCGCAGCTTTTGATCGCCGTCCAGCAGCGGCGGGATGACCTGGGTTAGACTAATAGGCTCCCTACCTCGAGGCGTGCGCGGGCAAGAACCCATGTCGAATGACTATCTTTTTACCTCCGAGTCGGTCTCTGAAGGCCATCCGGACAAGGTCGCGGATCAGATCTCGGACGCCGTGCTGGACGCGATCCTCAGGGAGGACGCCCGCGGGCGCGTCGCCTGCGAGACACTGGTCAAGACCGGGGTCGTGATCGTCGCCGGCGAGGTCACGACGAACGCCTGGGTGGACGTCGAGGCGCTGGTGCGCAAGACGGTGCTCGACATCGGCTACGACTCCTCCGAGATGGGCTTCGATGGGGCAAGCTGCGGCGTGCTCAACATCATCGGCAAGCAGTCCTCCGACATCGCCCAGGGCGTCGACCGCAAGGACGAGCGCAAGCAGGGCGCGGGCGACCAGGGCCTCATGTTCGGCTACGCGACCAACGAGACCGACGTGCTGATGCCTGCGCCGATCACGATCGCTCACCGCCTCGTCAAGCGCCAGGCGCAGGTACGCAAGGCCGGCAAGCTCGCGTGGCTGCGCCCGGACGCGAAGAGCCAGGTGACGCTGCGCTACGAGGATCACGAGCCCGTCGGGATCGAGGCGGTGGTGCTCTCGACGCAGCACAGCCCCGAGGTGTCGACCAAGGTGCTGCGCGAGGCGGTGATGGAGGAGATCTTAAAGCCCGTGCTGCCGCAGAAATGGCTCGACAAGCGTACCAAGTACCACATCAATCCCACCGGGCGCTTCGTCATCGGCGGCCCGGTCGGCGACTGCGGCCTCACCGGGCGCAAGATCATCGTCGACACCTACGGCGGCTATGCGCGCCACGGCGGCGGCGCCTTCTCGGGCAAGGACCCGTCCAAGGTGGATCGCTCCGCTGCCTATGCCGCGCGTTACGTTGCCAAGAACATCGTGGCGGCGGGACTCGCCGAGCGCTGCGAGGTGCAAGTGTCCTACGCGATCGGCGTCGCCGAGCCCACCTCCATCATGGTGGAGACGTTCGGCACCAGTCGCCTCTCGCGCGAGCACCTGACCCAAATCGTGCGCAAGCACTTCGACCTGACGCCCTATGGGCTGCGGGAGATGCTCGACCTGCTGCGGCCGATCTACCAGAAGACCGCCGCGTACGGGCACTTCGGCCGCACCGAGGCGGAGTTCACCTGGGAGCGCACCGATCTCGCCGAGAGACTGGCCGCCGAGGCCAAGGGGATACGCGCGGCGTGAACTGAAAACCCCACCGGCAGCCATAGCGGCTGCAGCGACGGCTGCTGAGGAGCGTTGCGACGGGTACAGGCCCGCCAGGCTCAGCGGACGTCGGAACATCGACACGGCGCTCACTGCTGTTAGGAGCACAACGCATGAACGCCACACTCAAATCAAAGGCCGCCGCGCGCGAGGATTACAGGGTCGCCGACCTCTCGCTGGCCGACTTCGGACGCAAGGAAATCGCCATCGCCGAGACCGAGATGCCCGGTCTCATGGCGATTCGCGAGGAGTATGCCGCCACGCAACCGCTGCGCGGCGCGCGCATCTGCGGGTCGCTCCACATGACCATCCAAACCGCGGTGCTCATCGAGACACTGCAGGCGCTCGGCGCGCAAGTGCGCTGGGCCTCCTGCAACATCTTCTCGACGCAGGACCATGCGGCCGCGGCGATCGCTGCGCGCGGCACGGCGGTGTTCGCCTGGAAGGGCGAGTCGCTCGCGGACTACTGGGATTACACCCACCGCATCTTCGACTGGCCGGACGGGGCCTGTGCGAACATGATCCTCGACGACGGCGGCGATGCGACGCTGCTGATGCACCTCGGCGTGCGCGCCGAGAGCGACGCCTCGGTGACCGCCAAGCCGACCAACGACGAGGAGACGGCGCTGTTCGCCGCGATCCGCGCGCGCCTCAAGAGTGATCCCAAGTGGTACTCGACGCGCATCCGCCACATCCGCGGCGTCACGGAGGAGACCACGACCGGCGTCAAGCGGCTCTACCAGATGGCGAAGGAGGGGCGGCTCGCCTTCCCCGCCATCAACGTCAACGACTCGGTGACCAAGAGCAAGTTCGACAACCTCTACGGCTGCCGTGAGTCGCTCGTGGATGCAATCAAGCGCGCGACCGATGTCATGGTGGCCGGCAAGATCGCCGTGGTGTGCGGCTACGGGGATGTCGGCAAGGGCTGCGCCCAGGCGCTGCGGGCACTGTCGGCGCAGGTGTGGGTCACCGAGATCGACCCGATCTGCGCGCTGCAGGCGGCCATGGAGGGCTACCGCGTGGTCACCATGGACTACGCCGCCGACAAGGCCGATATCTTCGTGAGCGCCACCGGCAACTACCACGTGATCACGCACGCGCACATGGTGCGCATGAAGCACAACGCCATCGTGTGCAACATCGGCCACTTCGACAGCGAGATCGACGTGGCGAGCCTCAAGCAATACGCCTGGGAGAACATCAAGCCGCAGGTCGATCACGTCATCCTGCCCGATGGCCGGCGGCTGATCCTGCTGGCCGAAGGGCGGTTGGTGAATCTCGGCTGCGGTACCGGGCATCCGAGCTACGTGATGAGCTCGAGCTTCGCCAACCAGGTGATCGCACAGGTGGAGCTCTTCACGCAGACCGACAAGTACCCGATCGGGGTGTACGTGCTGCCGAAGCTGCTCGACGAGAAAGTCGCGCGGCTGCAGCTGAAGAAGCTCAACGTCGAGCTCACCGCCCTCACCGACGCCCAGGCGCGCTACATCGGCGTCGACAAGTCGGGGCCGTTCAAGCCCGACCACTACCGGTACTGAGGATGAGCGCCCGATCAATCGACGGCGGAGCCGCCGCCGCACATGCGGCGGCGGCGTCAGCGGCAGCGCCACGCGCACACGGCGGCGCGCTGCTCCTCGATGGCAAGGTGGTCGCGGCGAAGGTACGCGCCGAGGTGGCGCTGCGTGCCGCGGCCTTCGCCGCGCGGCACGGCCGGCGCCCCGGGCTCGCGGTGGTCCAGGTGGGACAGGACCCGGCCTCGAGCGTCTACGTACGCAACAAGCGCCGCTCCTCGGTCGAGGCCGGTATCGAGTCCTTCGCCTACGACCTGGCGTCGACGGCGAGCGAGGAGGAGATCCTCGCCCGGGTCGCAGCGCTCAACCACGATGAGCGCGTCGATGGGATCCTGGTGCAGCTGCCGCTGCCGAAGGGCGTCAATGCCGATCGCATCATGGACAGCGTCGATCCGGCCAAGGATGTCGATGGCTTCCATCCGCTCAACACGGGACTGCTGGCGCAGAAGCGCCCGCGGCTGCGCCCCTGCACGCCGTTCGGCGTCATCCGCCTCGCGCAGGAATACGCCATCGCGCTCACCGGGAAGAGTGCGACCGTCGTCGGGGCCTCCAACATCGTCGGCCGGCCGATGGCGCTCGAGCTGCTGCTCGCACGCGCCACCGTCACCGTGTGCCACACGGGAACACGGGACCTGCGCGCCGAGGTCGAGCGGGCGGAGGTTCTGGTCGTGGCGGTCGGCAAGGCAGGCTTCGTCCCCGGGGAGTGGGTGCGCCCGGGGGCGGCGGTGTTCGACGTCGGCATCAACCGCGCCGCCGACGGGCGGCTCGTGGGGGACGTCGAGTTCGAGAGCGCCGCCGCGCGTGCCGCCTGGATCACGCCGGTCCCCGGGGGCCTGGGTCCCATGACGATCGCGATGCTGCTCTCGAATACCGTCGACGCCGCGAACCTGCGGGTCGACGGCCGCCGCTGAGGGCCGCTGCAGGCTGCAGGCCTCCGACTCTGCTGGAAGGCCGCCACCGGGAAGGGAATAAGATCCCCGCGCGGCGAGTCTTCTCAACGTGGGTCACCGTGACGGCGCGCCGTGCGAGGCTGCCTGTTGGGTTCGTCCGTGGATGATAAACGCGCTCGCTTCACGGCGCAGGTGATGCCCCACCTGGACGCCGCGTACCGCTTTGCGCGCTGGCTGGGCCGCTCCTCGACCGATGCGGACGATGTGGTGCAGGAGGCGTTCCTGCGCGCGTTCCGTGCCTTCGACACACTGCGCGGGACGGACGTGAAGGCGTGGCTGCTCGCCATCGTGCGCAACTGCCATGCGACGGCGCTCAAGCAGCAGCTGCGAGGTGCCGCCGAGCCGCTGCCCGCCGAGGACGAGGAGCCGCTGGGCGCCGCTGCCAGCGCCGCGACGCCCGATCCGCAGAGCGCCGCGCTCGCGGCGGACGACCGGCGCACGCTCGATCGGTTGATCGCAGCGCTGCCCGAGGAGCATCGCGAGGTGTTGTTGCTGCGGGAAGTCGAGGACCTGAGCTATCGCGAGATCGCCGCCGTAACCGCGATCCCGATCGGCACCGTCATGTCGCGCC
This sequence comes from Steroidobacteraceae bacterium, assembly GCA_035516875.1. Taxonomy (GTDB): domain Bacteria; phylum Pseudomonadota; class Gammaproteobacteria; order Steroidobacterales; family Steroidobacteraceae; genus 13-2-20CM-66-19. Next base: position 939 of record DATIZW010000183.1, on the reverse strand, counting down.
TTGCGCGCGCGCGGGCGGCGCTCAGGATGAGCTGGCAGCAGCTCGAGGGAGAGGGCCGTGCAGTGCGCTGAAAGCCTTCGCGTCCAGGCCTACTTTGACGGCGAGGTCGACGCGCTCGCCGCGGCCGAGATCGAGCGCCATGCCGGGCACTGCGGCGAATGCCGCGCGCTGCTTCAGGATCTCGAGCGCACGCGCGCGCGCATCCGCCGCGACCTCGACCATGGCGGGGCACCGGCGGCGCTGCGTGCGCGTATCGCTCGCGCACTCGATGAAGAGGCGCGCGTCGCGCCGCGTGCGCCGCCGCAGCTGAGATCGCCGCGCTCCGGCGGCAGCGCGCTGCCCGTGTGGCGCACGCGGGCCTTCTGGCAGGGCGCCTGCGGCGGCCTCGGCGCCGCCGTCGCCGCCGCCCTCGCGTTCCTGTTCCTTTCCGCGGTGCCATCCGCGGCGCTCGAGGAGGAGCTCACCCGTGCCCACGTTCGCTCGCTGATGCCCGGGCATCTCACCGACGTCGTCTCGACCGATCGGCACACCGTGAAGCCATGGTTTGCCGGACACGCCGACGTCTCCCCGGTGGTCGCCGACTTCAGCGCGGAAGGCTATCGGCTCGTCGGCGGCCGCGCGGACTACCTCGATCGACAGCGGGCCGCGGTGCTCGTCTACCAACACGGTGCACACCTCATCAACGTGTTTGTCTGGGTGGGTGGGCGCCACACGTTCCCGGAGCGTACCACCCGCGCCGGCTATCACCTCGCCTTCTGGAGGGTGGGCGACCTCGAGTACTGCGCGGTGTCCGATGCCGGCTGGGACGAGCTCGCGGGCCTCGCGCGTCTGTTGCGTGACCTCGGGGTTCGCGACCAGCCGGAATAAAACGCTCTCTCCGCGGTCTTCTCCTGCGAACACTTTGTGTCGAAGGAGAGTGACATGGCGGAAGCAGTCTCG
>DATIZW010000182.1:0-15491 GCA_035516875.1 Steroidobacteraceae bacterium | reverse complement strand
TCGTCGGCATGTGGCCAGTGGAGCTCGGACTTCTGCATGTCCCACGCCGCGGTGGGACAGCGCTCGGCGCACAGCCCGCAGTGCACGCACAGGTCCTCGTCCTTCACCATGACGCGGCCGGTCTGCGGAAGGGCTGCGGACACGTAGAGCGGCTGCGCGAGATTCTGTGCCGGCGCCTTGAGGCGCTGACGCAGCTCGGCCTCGGCGCCGTTATGGGTAATGGTGAGGCAGTCCACCGGGCAGATATCGAGGCAGGCGTCGCACTCGATGCACAGCTTCGCCGTGAACACCGTCTGCACGTCGCAGTTGAGGCAGCGTTGTACCTCCTGCGCCACCTGCTCGGCGCTGAAGCCGAGCTCGACCTCGATGTTGAGCTTCTTGAAGCGCTCCTTGAGCGACACGTGCGGCATCAGTCGCCGCTCGTGCGGTGCGTAATCGTTGGCGTAGCTCCACTCGTGCATGCCCATCTTGCGGCTCTGCAGGTTCATGCCCGGCGGCAGCCGGTCGTGCACCGACTCGCCCTGGCAGTGGCGATGCATGGAGATCGCCGCCTGGTGCCCGTGCTCGACCGCCCAGATAATGTTCTTCGGCCCGAAGGCGGCATCGCCGCCGAAGAACACCTGTGGGTGGGTCGACTTGAAGGTGACCTTGTCGACCACCGGGACGTCCCACTTGTCGAACCGGATACCGAGGTCGCGCTCGATCCAGGGAAAGGCGTTCTCCTGGCCGATGGCGAGGATCACGTCATCCGCCGGCAGGAACTCCTCGCCGACGAGGCGCTCGGCGCTGATCCGGCCGGCGTCATCGAGCTCGTACTCCATGCGATCGAACTGCATGCCGACCAAACGACCGTTCTCGACGACGAACGCCTTCGGCGCGCGGTTGACGACGATCTCGACGCTCTCTTCCTCGGCATCCTCCAGCTCCCACTCGGACGCCTTGAAGAAACCGCGCGGCTTGCGCGCCATGACCTTCACGCTCTGCGCCCCGAGCCGCAGGCTCGTGCGGCAGCAGTCCATGGCGGTGTTGCCGACGCCGATGATGAGCACGCGCTTACCGACCTTGTCGATATGGCCGAAGGCCACCGACTCGAGCCAGGCGATGCCGATGTGGATGTTGGCCGCGCCGGCCTCGCGCCCCGGGAGCTTGAGCTCCTTACCTTTCGGCGCTCCCGAGCCCACGAACACCGCGTCGAAGCCGCCCGCGGTGAGCAGCTCCCGCATGCTGTCGACGCGGGTGTTCAGCTTCAGCTCCACCCCCATGTCGATGATCATGGCGATTTCCTCGTTCAGCACCGTGTGCGGCAGGCGGAACGAGGGGATATTGGTGCGCATCAGCCCGCCGGGCTCGCCGTACTGCTCGAAGATGGTCACCTCGTAGCCGAGCGGCATGAGGTCGTTCGCCACGGTCAGTGAGGCGCAGCCGGCACCGATACAGGCGATGCGCTTGCCGTTCTTGACGCGCGGGATCTTCGGCAGCCGCGCGCTCACGTCGTCGCGGTGATCGGCGGCCACGCGCTTCAGGCGACAGATCGCCACCGGCTTTTGCTCGATACGGCCCCGCCGGCAGGCCGGCTCGCACGGCCGGTCACAGACACGCCCGAGGATCCCCGGAAAGACGTTGGAGTGCCGGTTCACCATGTAGGCGTCGGTGAAACGGCCCTGGGCGATCAAGCGGATGTATTCGGGAACATCGGTGTGGGCCGGGCAGGCCCACTGGCAATCCACAACTCGATGGTAGTAGTCCGGATTCGAGGTATCGGTCGGTTCCATTCAGTGCCCGAGGCTTCATGCCTCGGACCCTCGGGCGGCTAGGGGGATCGTGAGTATAGAGGTGCGCGGCGGATTGTCATCGGGGTCGATTCGCGATTCGGCAAGGGCCGGTCGCGACGGGGGTCGAGACTTATGTTGCACTGCAGCATAGCACACGGCCAGCGCGCTTACCTGCCTATACTGAGCGGCACGTTTATGTCCGAACCGCTTGCGACCGAGATCCGCCTGCGGCGCGCCTCGCGCGTGCTCGAGGTGAGCTTCAGCGACGGCAGCCGATTCGAGCTGCCGTTCGAGTACCTGCGCGTCCACTCGCCCTCGGCGGAGGTCAAGGGGCACGGAGCGGGGCAGGAGGTGTTGGTGGTCGGCAAGGAGAACGTCGGCATCGCGGCCATCGAGCCGGTGGGACAGTACGCGGTGAAGCTGGTGTTCGACGACGGGCACGACACCGGGCTCTACACGTGGAAGTATCTGCACGAGCTCGGCCGCGAGCGCGAAGAGAAATGGGCGCGATATCTCGAGCGAAAAGCGCGCGCGCGGCAGTGAAGGCTCACCGCGAGCGAGCGCCTCACGGAGCGCAAAATCAAAGCGGGCCGGACATTATCTGTCCGGCCCGCTGCACCAAGACCCCCCGTAACGGCGGCGATTCTGCGCATGCTAAGGAAAAAAAACAACCGCGACCGGCGCCGGGCGCGCGCGGTGCGATCGTCTAGAATGCGTCTCATCTGATTCCCCGTCTCCGCACATGACCGACGAGCGCTCCACCGATTTCGGCTTTCAGCGCGTGCCGCGCGCCGACAAGGCGCGCCGTGTGCGCCAGGTGTTCGACTCGGTCGCCGCCAACTACGATCTGATGAACGACCTGATGTCCGCGGGCACGCACCGGCTGTGGAAGCGCTTCACGCTCGCGCTCGCGAACCTGCGTCCCGGGCAACGCGCGCTCGACGTCGCGGGCGGCACCGGCGACCTGGCCGCCGGGCTGGCGCGGCAGGTGGGCCCACGGGGCCTCGTGGTCCTCGCCGATATCAATGCCGCGATGCTCGCGCACGGGCGCGATCGGCTGCTCGATGAGGGCTTCGTCGGCAGCGTCGACTTCGTGCAGGCGGACGCCGAGCGGCTGCCGTTCGCGGACGGCATCTTCGACTGCATCACCATCGGCTTCGGCCTGCGCAACGTCACCGACAAGCGCGCCGCGCTCGGCGCCATGCAGCGCGCGCTCAAGCCGGGCGGACAGCTGCTGGTGCTCGAGTTCTCGCAGCCCCGCGCGCCGCGACTGAGGACGCTGTACGACGCCTACTCGTTGCGCGTACTGCCGTGGCTCGGCCGGGTCGTCGCCGGCGATGCGGCGAGCTACCGCTATCTTGCCGAGTCGATCCGCATGCACCCCGACCAGGAGACGCTGCTCGGGATGCTCAAGGACGCCGGCCTCGAGGGCTGCCGCTATCACAACCTTTCCGGAGGGATCGTGGCCGTGCACCGCGGCTACCGATCCTGACCGCACGATCCTGACCGCACGATGCTGACCGCCACCCTCGGCAATCTGCTCAACCGCGGCCTGCCGCGCTCGGTACGCGCGCGGCAGCTGGTCGCGCAGCTCGCGGGCCACAGCGTCGCCATCGCCATCCGCGACTTCGCCCGGTTGCGTGTGACCTCGGACGGTCAGACGCTCACGGTGGCCGGCGAAGATGGCGCCGCGGACGCGACCCTGAGCGGCGGCCCGCTGAGCCTGCTCGCGCTCAGCGGGGGCGCGGCGCAGGCCGTGCTGCAGCGGGGCGACGTCATCGTCACGGGCGATACCGAGATCGCCGGCAAATTCCGTGAGCTGCTGTCGCTTTTGCGGCCGGATCCGGAGGAAGAGCTGTCGCTCGTCATCGGCGACGTGGCCGCGCATCGGCTCGGGCGCGTCGCGCTGCTCGCCGGCGGTTGGGGCCGCCGCGCGGCGCGCGTCACGCTCGAGAACCTCGCCGAATACCTCGGCCACGAGCGGCGCGATCTCGTGCCGCGCAACGAGGGCGAGCAGTTCCTGCGCGGGGTCGAGGCGCTGCGTGAGGACGCCGACCGGCTGCAGGCACGCCTCGAGCTGCTCGAGCGGCGACGCGGCACCTCGTGACGGCGGCGGCGCGTCAGTGAAGCTGCGCGTCGTGGTGCGGCTGATCGAGATCCAGGGCGTGCTGCTGCGGCACGGCCTGGACGATTACGTACGCGCCACGCACCTCTACCGGCCACTGCGCTTCCTGTTCTTGCTCTTCCCCGGCGTGTGGTTCACGCGGCGGCGGCAGGCGAGCCGCGGCGAGCGACTGCGCCTCGCGCTGGAAGAGCTCGGGCCGATCTTCGTGAAATTCGGCCAGGCGGTCTCCACGCGCCGCGATCTGCTGCCCCCCGACATCGCCGAGGAGCTCGCCAAGCTCCAGGACCGCGTGCCGCCCTTCCCCGGCGCGGTGGCGCGGCAATTGATCGAGCAGGCCTACCGCCGGCCGCTCGCCGAGGTGTTCTCGAGCTTCACGGAGACGCCGCTCGCCGCGGCCTCGATCGCCCAGGTGCACACGGCACGGCTCCCCGGCGGGCAGGAGGTGGTGGTCAAGGTGCTGCGGCCGGACATGCGGGCGGTGATCGAGCGCGATCTCGAAGTGCTGCACGCGCTCGCCGATCTCGCGCAGCGCTACTCTCGCGAGGGGCGGCGGCTGCGGCCGCGCGAAGTCGTCGCCGAGTACCAGAAGACCATTCTCGATGAGCTCGACCTGATGCGCGAGGCCGCCAACGCCTCGCAGCTGAAGCGCAACTTCGCCACCTCCGACCTGCTGTACGTGCCCGAGGTGTACTGGGACTACTGCCGCACCGAGGTCATGGTGATGGAGCGCATCCACGGCGTGCCGATCAGCGACCTCGCGGCGCTCAAGGCGGCCGGCACCGACATCCCGCAGCTCGCCGAGAACGGCGTGCGCATCTTCTTCACCCAGGTGTTCCGCCACAACTTCTTCCATGGCGACATGCACCCCGGCAATATCTTCGTGATCGTCGACGAGCCGCAGCGGCCGCGCTATGCAGCCGTGGACTTCGGCATCGTCGGCACCCTCGATCCGCGCGACCAGCACTACCTCGCCGAGAACTTCCTCGCGGTGTTCGACCGCGACTACCGTCGCGTCGCGCAGCTGCACCTCGAATCCGGCTGGGTGCCCCCGGGCACGCGTGTCGATGAGATGGAGTCGGCGGTGCGCACCGTGTGCGAGCCGATCTTCGACCGGCCACTCAAGGACATCTCCTTCGGGCGCATCCTGCTGCGGCTGTTCGAGATCTCGCGACGCTTCAACATGCAGATCCAGCCACAGCTCATCCTGCTGCAGAAGACCCTGCTCAACGTGGAGGGCCTCGGGCGCGACCTCTATCCCGAGCTCGACATCTGGAGCACCGCGAGCCCCATCCTGCGCGAGTGGATGCGCGAGCGCAGCAGCGTGCGTGCCCTGCTGCAGAATGCGCGCGCGCACCTGCCGGAGCTGCTCGAGGCGGCACGCAGCCTGCCAGCGCTGCTCAACACGCTGGTCGAGCGAGCGCACCGGCCGTCGCGAGCGCCGGCACCGGCGCTGGATCTTCGCGAGCTCGAGGCGCGACGGCGTGAGGCCGGCCGGCGCCGCGACGCCGTGACGCTCGGCGCGGCACTGCTCCTCGCCGGGCTCGTCTGGCTCGCCGTGGCGCGTAACCCCGCCTGGCTCGGCTGGGCGCTGCTCGTCGCCGGGCTGGCGCCCAGCCTGTACGGCCTGCGGCGCTGAGCTGACGTGCCGCGCTCGCTCACCGAGGGCTCGATCCGCATCGGGCTGTTCAGGTTCGCCCTGCCGATACTGCTCGCCAACATCCTGCAGTCGCTCAACGGCTCCGTGAACTCGATCTGGGTGGGGCGTTATCTCGGCGAGGCGGCGCTGACCGCGACGTCGAACGCCAACACGGTGATGTTTCTGCTGATCGGCGCAGCCTTCGGCCTGGCGTTGGCCGCCACCATCCTCATCGGCCAGTGCATCGGCGCCAATAACATCGCCGAGAGCCGGCGCGTCGTCGGCACCAGCGCGACCTTCTTTGCTGCGATCTCCGTGGCGATGGCGATCACCGGACTGGTGCTGTGCCGCCCGCTGATCGTCGCCATGAGCACCCCCGCGGATTCGGTGCCGCTCGCGGTGGCCTACATGCGCGTGATCTTCCTCGCGCTGCCGTTCCTCTACATGTACGCCTTCGTCATGGCGGTGCTGCGCGGTGCCGGGGATTCGAAGACGCCGTTCTATTTCATGCTGCTGTCGGTCGGCATCGACATTGCGCTCAATCCGCTGTTCATCTTCGGCTGGGGGCCCGTACCGCGGCTCGGCATCGCCGGCTCGGCGCTCGCCACCTTCGTCGCTCAGGCCGTGAGCCTGACGGCGCTGATCCGCCATCTCTACCGCCGCCACCACATGCTGTGCCTGCACAAGAGCGAGCTCGCGCTGCTCAAGGTGAACTGGCCGCTGGTGGGCACGTTGGTGAAGAAGGGCATTCCGATGAGCGCGCAGATGCTGGTGCTCTCGCTGAGCGGCGTGCTCATGATCACGCTGGTCAACCGCTTCGGCGTCGATACCACGGCGGCCTTCGGCGCGGCGCTGCAGATCTGGAACTACATCCAGATGCCGGCCTTTGCCGTTGGCATGGCGGTCTCGGCCATGACGGCGCAGAACGTGGGCGCCGGCAAGTGGGAGCGCGTAACGCGCATCGCGCGTGTCGGGGTGCTGTACAGCGTCGCACTGACCGGCTCGATCGTGCTCCTCATCGAGCTGCTCAACACCGCGGTGTTCGGGCTGTTCCTGCCGGCCGGTTCCGGTGCGCTCGCCATCGCCGCGCACATGAACCGCATCGTCACCGGCTCGTTCATCTTCTTCGGCATCTCGCTGACCCTGTTCGGCGTGGTACGGGCCACCGGTGCGGTGATGGCGCCGCTGCTGATCCTCACGATCTCCCTGCTCCTGGTGCGCTTTCCGCTCGCGCAGGTGTTTCTCTCCCGCTACCAGGTCGATGCGGTATGGTGGAGCTTCCCGATCTCCTCGCTCCTGGCCGCCGTGCTGGCCGTGCTCTACTACCGCTACGGCGCCTGGCGCAGCATGCGGCTGACGATTCCGGCGCGCGCCGCCTGAGTTCGCGCGGTCTCTCCCATCCGGCGGATGGGAGAGACCGCGGGCAGCGGCGCAGAATCCATCCATGGAAACGCGTACCCTCGGCCGCGACGGTCCGGTCGTCTCGGCGCTCGGCCTCGGCTGCATGGGCATGAGCGAGTTCTACGGCGCGCACGACGATGGCGAGTCGATCGCCACGCTGCACCACGCCCTCGATCGCGGCGTGAGCTTTCTCGACACGGCCGACGCCTACGGTCCCTACACCAACGAGGAGCTCATCGGTCGCGCGCTGCGCGGCCGGCGACAGGCGGCGTTCATCGCCACGAAGTTCGGCTTCGTGCGCAATGCCGCCGACCCCAAGGCGCGCGTGGTCGATGGGCGGCCGGCGTATGTGCGTGCGGCGTGCGAGGCGAGCCTCGGGCGGCTCAACGTCACGCACATCGATCTCTATTATCTGCACCGCGTCGACCGCAGCGTCCCGATCGAGGAAACCGTCGGCGCGATGGCCGAGCTGGTGCGCGCGGGCAAGGTGCGCTATCTCGGGCTGTCGGAGGTGTCGCCGCAGACGCTCGAGCGCGCGCAGCGCGTGCATCCCATCACCGCCGTGCAGAGCGAGTACTCGCTGTGGACGCGCGATCCGGAGGACGGCGTCCTCGAAGCCTGCGAGCGGCTCGGCGTGGGACTGGTGCCCTACAGCCCGCTCGGCCGCGGCTTCCTCACCGGCGCGCTCCAGAGCCCCGACGATTTCGCCGCCGACGACTACCGCCGCAACAATCCGCGCTTCCAGGGCGAGAACTTCAACCGTAACCTCTCGCTCGTCGAGAAGGTCAAGGCGCTGGCGCGCGAGAAAGGCTGTACGGCGGGCCAGCTGGCGCTGGCGTGGGTACTCGCGCAGGGCGCGCACATCGTGCCCATTCCCGGGACACGCCGCAGAGCCAACCTCGATGAGAATCTCGGGGCGCTCGCCGTGAGACTCACCGCCGCGGACCTCGCGGCGCTCGAGGCGGCCTTTACTCCCGAAGCGATCGCCGGTGCGCGCTACGCGGAGCCGATGATGCGCCTCGTTCGCGGCTGAGGGCGCGCGGTCGCGGGCGCCGCAGAAGGGCGCCTCCCGGACTCAGCGCGCCGCGGGCGGCAGCTCACTCACGGTGGTGCTGCTGCGCGGCTCGATCCACAACGCGCGTGCCCGACCGCACAACTCGCCCTTACCGTCGAACAGCGCGGTACCCGCTTCGTGCTTGCGCCCGCTCACCGAGATCGGCCAGCCGATGAGCGTGCAGGATTCGCCGATGTGCACGCGGCGGTCGACGTGTGCGCTGAACTCAGCGAGCAGCATCACGCGGTCATCCGGCGCCACCGCGTAGTAGCCCGGGCAGTCGAGCGCCGCCGACATGAACTCGGCACGCACCTTGCCGTCGCCGCCATCGATGGAAGCATCCGGTACCCAGGGCGCCGCCACCAGGCCACGCTCCGGCAGCGGGCCGGCGAAGATGCGCAGCCCGTCGCCGCGCGCGCGCAGCGTGCCGCACACGAAACAGCTCGGGAAGCGGTGGTGGCGGAAGCCGGCGTAATGGCGCGACGCTTCCACCGCCTCCAGGTAATCGGGCGCCGCCGGCGCCTCGAGGCTGAGCGCGGTCGCTTGCGCCTCGCTGATGAGCTCCTCGCCGTGGCGCACCTCGAGTGCGCCGTCGGGAAGCTCGTGCACCGCGAGCGGCGTGTCGAGCGGCGGCGGCTTCAGCAACCGCACGCACACCGTGCGGACGGCGAGTGTGGCGACGCGGCCCGCAAAGTAACCGCCGTTCGCCGAAGCCGCCGGGCCGCAGAAGCGCGCCGCTATCGTCAGGGTTCTCATACCGTGTGCTTCAGGATGGATGCTGCAGGCCCACCCTCAGCGGCCACGCAGGCTGCGCAGCCACGCACCCGGATCCTCTCCGCGCTCGAGCACCTCGACCAGTGCAGAGCCCACCACCACGCCATCGACGTGCCCGCGCAGCCGCTCGACCTGCGCGCGGGCGCGGATGCCGAAGCCGGCGCACACCGGCAGCGTCGCGTGCGCGCGCACGCGCGCGAGATAAGCCAGGACCTCCTCGGGGACGGCAACATTGGCGCCGGTGGTGCCGGTCATGGTGACGGCGTACACGAAGCCCTCGCTTCCGGCGCACAGCTGCGCGAGGCGCACCGGTTCGGTAACCGGCGTCACCATCTGCACCAGCGCCAGCCCAACCGGGGCGAGTGCCGCGCGCAGCTCGCTGCTCTCATCGAGCGGCAGGTCCGGCACGATGAACCCCGCCACGCCGGCGCGTGCGGCACGCTGCGCCAGCGCCGTCATACCGAAAGCGAGCAGCGGGTTGAGATAGCTCATCAGCAACAGCGGTACGCCGATGTCGCGCAGCGCTTCGAGCTCGGCGAGGATCCACCCAAGGCTCACGCCCTGCGCGAGCGCCGCAAGACTCGCCCGCTGGATGGTGACCCCGTCGGCCATCGGATCGGTGAACGGCACGCCGATCTCGATGACGTCGGCCACGCGGGCGAGCGAGCGCAGCTCGTCGCGAAAGGTCGCGCGGCGCGGGAAGCCGGCGGTGAGATAGGCGACGAGTGCCGGCTCGCCGCCCGCGGTTGCGGCGCGGATGGCCGCGCTGATGCGCTCGCGCGGGCTCATGCTGGCTCAGCGGTGAGCAGCGTCTGCTGCAGCGTCGACATATCCTTGTCGCCGCGCCCGGAGAGACACACGAGGAGCGTGCCTCCGGGGTGGGCACGCGCCCAGCGCTCGGCAGCGGCGAGCGCATGCGCGCTCTCGAGCGCCGGCAGAATGCCCTCGCACTCGCTCAGCTGTCGCACACCCTCGAGCGCCTCGGCATCGCTCGCGGTCTCGTAGCGCACGCGCCCGACGGCCGCGAGCAGCGCATGCTCGGGCCCGACTCCCGGGTAGTCGAGCCCGGCCGAGACCGAGTGCGTCTCCTGGATCTGACCGTCCTCGTTCTGCAGCAGCATGGAATAGGTGCCATGCAGCACGCCGGGCCGGCCGTAGGCGACCGTGGCGGCGTTGTCGCCGAGTCCCGTGCCGCGGCCGCCCGCCTCGACACCGACGATCTCGACCACGCGATCGGCGAGGAAGGCGTGGAAGGCGCCGATCGAATTCGAGCCCCCGCCGACGCAAGCGATCACCGCATCGGGCAGCTTGCCGTTGGCGGTGAGCATCTGCGCGCGGGCCTCACGGCCGATCACGGACTGCAGCTCGCGCACCAGGTAGGGATAGGGGTGCGGACCGACTACGGAGCCGAGCAGATAATAGGTACCGAGTGGATCGGAGACCCAGTCGCGCAGCGCCTCGTCGATCGCCGCGCGCAGCGTCCGATCCCCGCTGGTCACCGGCACGACCCGGGCACCGAGCAGGCGCATGCGCCCGACGTTGGGAGCCTGCCGCTCCATGTCGATCGAACCCATGTAGACGGTGCACGGCAGTCCTAACCGCGCGCAGGCGGCCGCACTCGCAACGCCGTGCTGGCCGGCACCGGTCTCGGCCACGACGCGTTTTGCGCCCAAGCGCCGCGCGAGCAGTGCCTGGCCAATCGCATTGTTGATCTTGTGCGCACCGGTGTGGGCCAGGTCCTCGCGCTTGAGCCATACGCTCGCCCCCCAACGTGCCGACAGCCGTGCGGCGAAGGTGAGCGCAGTCGGACGCCCGACCCAGCTCGCGAGCTGGCCGCCGAGCTCGCTGCGGAAATCGTCCGCATGCAAGTGCTCTCGCACACCGCGCTCGAGCCGCTCGAGCGCGGGAATGAGCGTCTCGGGGACGTAGCGCCCGCCAAACGGGCCGAAGCGCCCGCGGCGGTCGGGAAGGGCGCCGGAGAGCAGCTCGGTGAGCAGCCGCGCGGCATCGGGGAGGGAAGGCTGTACGCTCATGGGATATCCTCGCGGGCCGCTCTCGGGGACGCGGCCGCTGCCGCGCGCACGGCCGCTACGAACTTGACGATCGCCGCGGTGCTCTTGACGCCGGGCCGCTCCTCGACGCCGCTCGAGACATCGACACCAAAGGGCTGAACCGCGGCGATGGCGGCCGCCACGTTGCCGGCATTGAGCCCGCCGGCGAGCACGAGTGCGGTGCGACGGGCGAGTGCACGGGCGGCGTTGAAGTCCGTGAGAGCACCGCTGCCGCTGACCGGACCTTCGAACAGCAGCCGTTGCGGCAGCACCGGCGGCGCCGACTCACCGGCGCGCACCACCGGCAGCCGCTCGAGCGCGGGCGGCAGGCGCAGCGTGGCGAAATCGGCCGCGTCGGTCTGCAGCACGTCGGGGCGGAACACGTTCAGGATCTCATCCAGCGTGCGCTGACTCGGATGGCGCGTCACCGCCACGCAGCGCACGCGCGTGCGCGCCGCTTTGGCGAGCGTCGCGGCGGCGCGCGGGGTGAGCTGTCGCGACGACTCGGCAAAGACGAACCCGATTGCGTCCACGCCGGCCTCGATCGCGGCCGCCACCGCTGGCGCGCTCGTCATGCCGCAGATCTTGATCCACATTCAGTGCACTCCGCGCGCCGCGCGTCCCGCCGCGAGCAGCGAGCGCAGCAGCACCGTCGGGTCGCTCGCGCGCATCAGTGCGCTGCCGACGAGCACGAGGCCGTAGCCCGCGGCGGCGACCCGTTGCGCATCCGTGTCGGTGGCGACGCCGCTCTCGGCGACGTGCGGCACGCCGGCCGGCAACAGCGGCGCAAGCTCGGCGAGGCGCTGCGGCACCACTTCGAGTGTAGTGAGGTCGCGGCAGTTGACGCCCGCGAGCAGCGTAGTGCCGCCCGCACGCGCGGCGACGAGCTCGTGCATGAGCTCGAGGTCACTGGCATCGAACGCCTCGAGCAGCACGAACAGCCCACAGGAGCGCGCACAATCGATCAGGGTCTCCGTCGCGGCGCGCGACAGCAGGCGCAGAATGACCAGCACACCACCGGCACCGGCGACCCGCGCCTCGAGCACCTGGTAAGGGTCGACGAGGAAGTCCTTGCGCATCACCGGCACGCCGAGCGACGCGAGTGCCGCCTGCGCCTCGATCAGGTGCTCGAGAGAGCCGTCGAAGCGGGCGGGCTCGGTGAGCACGGATACCGCGGCCGCGCCGGCGCGCGCGTAGGCCGTGACGCGCTCAGGTACGCCGGCCGTGGACGTCCCGAGCTGCCCGACCGCGGGTGAGCGCAGCTTGAGCTCTGCGATCACGTCGAAGCCGCCGGGCGCGAGACGCAGCGGCGGCGGCGCCGGGCAGCTCCGGGCGCGCTCGGCGAGTGCCGCCTCGGAGACGAGCTGCCGCGCCGCACGGACACGGGCGAGGCTCGCGACCGCCATTTCCTCGAGGAAGGTGGCGCTCACGCCGAGCGCTCCGTGTGAGCCGGCCGGCCCGCGGCAGCGAGCGCATCGAGCAGCCGGCGCGCCGCCCCACCGTCGATCGCCGCCGCCGCGCGCGCCACGCCCTCGCGCGGGTCGTGCACTTCGCCGGCAACCTCGAGCGCGAGCGCAGTCCCGAGCAGCAGGCAGTCGCGGTGCGCGCCGCGATCTTCCCCGTGCAGCACCGCGCGCAAGGCGCGCGCGTTGTAGTGTGCGTCTCCGCCGGCCAGCTGCGCAGCCGAACATGCAGCGAGGCCGTAATCGGCCGGCGCCCGCACGCGCATCTCGACCCGCTCCGGTCGGACGTCGAACACCGTAAAGGGACCGACCGGTGTCGGCTCGTCCCAGCCGCCGGCGCCGTGCACGACGAAGGTCCGCTCGATGGGTAGCCCGGCGAAAGTGTCGGCCATGAGACGCGCCACCTCGAGGCTGAAGGCACCGACCAGGTGCAGCGGCGGCTGCGCGGGGTTGACCAGCGGACCGAGGATGTTGAACACGGTGCGCACGCCGAGTGCCGCGCGGATCGGTGCGACGCGGGCGGTTGCGGGATGGTAGTGAGGGGCGAAGAGGAAGGTGAAGCCGGTGGCGGTGAGACAGGCGCCCGCCGCCTGCGCGTCGAGCGGCATCGGCAGCCCGAGGACCTCGAGAACGTCGGCGCTGCCGCAGCGGCTCGATACCGAGCGGTTGCCATGCTTCACCACCGGCACCCCGCAGGCGGCCGTGAGGAGCGCCGTGCCGGTCGAGATGTTGAAGCTGCCGGAGGCATCGCCGCCCGTGCCGACGATATCGATCGCACGCAGCTGCGGCGGCAGCTCGGGCCGCCGTGCCAGGCCGCGCATCGCCTGCGCGAGCCCGCGCACCTCGTCGGCGACGACACCCTTGGTCGCGAGCGCGGCGAGCAGTGCGCCCGCCATGGCGGGCGGCGTCGCGGGGTCGGTGAGCTGCGCGAGCAGCTCCTGCGCCTGCTGCTGCGAGAGGTGGCGGCCCTCGAGCAGCTGCTGCAGCAGCTCACGCGCCGCCGGCATCGGTCGCTCCGCTAGCGCGCTCGCCGGCGCTGGTGGCGAGGAAGTTACGCATGAGTCTCGGACCATCCGGCGTGAGGATGCTCTCCGGATGAAACTGCACGCCCTCGACGGCGAGCGTGCGGTGACGCACCGCCATGATCTCCCCCTCGGGGGTCTGTGCACTCACCTCGAGCGGCGCCGGCAGGCTCGCCGGCGCGGCGATCAGGGAATGGTAACGTCCCACTTCGCACGGCTGCGGGAGACCCTCGAAGAGCGTGCGCGCGTCGTGGCGCACCAGCGAGGTCTTGCCGTGCATCAGTCGCCCGGCGCGCACTACCTTGCCACCGAAGACCTCGACGATCGACTGGTGCCCGAGGCACACGCCGAGCACCGGGATGCGGCCGGCGAAGGCGCGCACCATGTCCATGGACACCCCGGCGTCGTAAGGCGTGCCTGGGCCGGGCGAGATGCACAGGTGGGTCGGCGCGAGGGCGAGCGCTTCGGCCGGGGTGAGCGCATCGTTGCGGTACACGCTCACCTCGGCGCCGAGTACCAGGAATGCCTGCACCAGGTTGTAGGTGAAGGAGTCGTAATTGTCGATCAGCAGCAGCCGCGGCGTCACAGGCCTGCCTCCGCGAGCTCGAGCGCGCGCACCATGGCCGCGCTCTTCGCCAGCACCTCTTCGTGCTCGGTCTCGGGGACGCTGTCGGCGACGATACCGGCCCCCGCCTGGTAGCTGAACTCATCGCCGCGGAACACCAGAGTGCGAATGGTGATGGCGTGATCCATGTCGCCGCGCGCACCGAAGTAGCCGACCGTGCCGCCATAGAGGCCGCGGCTCACGGGCTCGAGCTCATCGATGATCTGCATGGCACGCACCTTGGGGGCGCCCACCAGCGTGCCGGCGGGGAAGGCGGCGGCGAACAGGTCGAAGGCATCGCGACCGTCGGCGAGATCGCCCTGCACGCCGCTAACCATGTGCATGACGTGACTGTAACGCTCGATCGAGCGGTAGGGATCGACCCGGACACTGCCGGCGCGCGCCACGCGCCCCAGGTCGTTGCGCGCGAGATCCACGAGCATGACGTGCTCGGCATTCTCCTTCGGATCGGCCAGCAGCTCGGCCTCGCGCTCGCGGTCGAGCGTGGCATCGGCGGCCCGCGGCCGCGTGCCGGCGATCGGGCGCAGCTGCGCGCGGCGCGCGTTGAGCTTCACCAGCGCCTCGGGCGAGGAGCCGACCACCGTCACCTCACCGAGCGTGCAGTAGTACATGTACGGCGAGGGGTTGATGTGCCGCAGCGCGCGGTAGGCCTGGAACGGATCGAGCTGGTGCTGGCCGCTGAAGCGGCTGGCGAGCACCAGCTGATAGACGTCACCGGCGGCGATGTACTCCTGCGTACGGCGCACCGCCGCCATGTAGTCGGCCCGCGTGTAGGCGGCCTGCGGCGGGGCGTAGCGGGCAGGCCGCATCTGGTGGGGCAACGCACCCCGCAGCGCCCGCACCACCTCGGCACGCAGCGCACGCCGGTCGGCCGCCGAGCCCGCATGCAGCAGCGCAATGCCCCGCGTCAGATGATCGAACACCAGCACCGAGCGCGGAGCCACGTAGTGCAGGGCGGGGACGCCGGCCCCGCGCGCCGCGGGCGCGGGCAGCCGCTCGAAGTGACGTACCACATCGTAGGCGGCGTAGCCCACCAGGCCCCCCGCCAAGGGTACGCCGGGGATGTCCGGCTCTGGCCGCGGCGCACGGGCGAGCGCGCCGCGCAGCGCCGCCAGCAGTGCCGCACCGTTCGCCGGCGGTGCCGTGTGCTCCCCGTCGACCACAAGACCCTGCCCGTCGAGGCATACCTCGAGCCCCTCACCGAAGCCGATAAAGGAATAGCGCGCCAGGCGCTCGCCCCCCTCGACGCTCTCGAGCAGGAAGCGCGGCCCGAAAGAGGCGAGCTTCATGAAAGCCGAGACCGGCGTATCGAGATCGCCGGTGATGTCGAAGGGTGGTTGCAATGCGGTCTCCATTGCGATCAGGGCAACAAAAAACCCATCCCGGGGTCATCCGGAGATGGGTTTCTGGTGCCGCAGGATTTCTGTTGAGTCGCGCGAAAAAGCTGCCGTCAGCCCACTCCGTTATGAAGTGCGCCACCACCAGAGACGCAAGGTGCCGACGGGTTGCTGCGACATGTTGCGAACGAGTATGGCGGGGGGGTGAGGGGGCGTCAAGCCGCCGCCGCC
>DATIZW010000181.1:0-4267 GCA_035516875.1 Steroidobacteraceae bacterium | reverse complement strand
GTGCAGTCGAGTCGCGATGAGCGCCGCTACGAGAGCGCCATGCTGCGCACGCTCGGTGCCAGCCGCGGCACCGTGGTGCAGGGTGTTCTCGCGGAGTTCGCCACGCTCGGCAGTCTCTCCGGACTGCTCGCCGCCTCCGGGGCGTCGCTGGCTGCGTACTTCCTCACCACCCACTGGCTCGAGCTGCATTACACGTTCGAGCTGCTGCCGTGGGGTGAGGGAGTGCTGGGCGGGGCATTGCTGGTGGCGGCCGGTGGCTGGCTGGCGACGCGCTCGGTGGTCAATCAACCGCCGCTCACGACGCTGCGCGCCTGAGCCGGCTCGCTCAGTGCTGGATGCCGATCGTGAGCCAGGAGTCGGGCTGGGGCGCGCCGCGCCAGTCGAGACCTTCGAGGGTCAAGAGGTAGTTCCCCGGGCCGAGCGCCGAAGTGTTGAGCGCTATCCGCAGGTGCCCGTTTGAGTCCTTGCCGACGTTGTTGATGATGCCGACCCGGCCCTGATCGATGCGGTCGATGGTGATACGGAAGACGTGATAAGGCGAGCGCGACTCGTCGATCTTCAGATCCGCAAGCTGCGTTATACCCACTCCGCCGATGGTGATCGCCGGCGAGTTGGATGCGCCCGAGCGGCTCGGGAGCAGGCGGATCTCGCGCGTGCTCGTGGCCGGATCGAGCGCGCGTTCGCTTGCCTGCTTCTGCAGGTCGGCGATGCGATGACTCTTGCCGGCACTGCCGCCGCCGACGACTGCGAGCGTCATGCCGAGCACAGCGACGGCGACCGCGAGTGCCAGAGTCACCTGCGGTCGTTGCCACGCGGGGCGCGGAGCTTCCTGCCAGGGCTCGGGCTTGCCGGCTGCCTCGAGCAGCCGCAGACCCGCGTTGACCTTCTCCGGCAGGCCCATCTCGTCGAGCAGCTCCGGGTGTTCGCGACAGAAGCGCTCGAATTCGGTGGCGCTCTTGATCGGCAGCCGTCCTGAGAGATAGCGCTCGACGATCTGGTTGCGGGCGACGAAGTCCCGGTCCATGGTCGGCCCGGCCGGAAGCGGCGTGGTGCCCGCGGACGTCGCCGCAGCTGCGGTGGCGACAGCCGTTGGCGCGGAAGGCGCGGAAGGCGCGGAAGGCGCGGAATGCGCCGGGGCTGGCGCAGGCTGATGCGCCGGTGCCGCACTCCTCGGCGCGGCACTGCGCGTGGCAGCGGCCGCGGCAGGCGCCGGCGCGGCTGATGCCGGTGCTGTCGACTTCGGGGCGGCGGCGGCGGCGCGCGCGCTCGCCCAGCTGGCGAGGGTTGGCGCTTCAACCTTGGCTGCAGGTTGTGCAACCGTCTTGGCCGCCGCCGCAGGTGCTGCAGTCGCCGTCGTGGCCGCCGTCGCAGGGCGCGCGCTCGGCGCTGCGGTGGCGCTGGCCGTGGCTTTGGGCTTCGTGGCAGGGCGATTGGCTGCACTCGCCGCGGCGAGTTTGGTCGCGGCAGCCGCGAGTGAGGCCGTGCGCGCGAGTGGCACGCGCGCCGCCGCCCGCAGTGCTGCGGCGTTCGCCGGTGCTTCCGCCGGCGCCTTCGTCGATGAGGCGGCTGCGGCCTTCGCCGCCGGCACGAGCGCAACCGCCGCGGGCGCCGCGGGCGGCGGGGGAGCGGTCAGTACCTCGTCGACCACGGGGTCCTCGAGCACCAGCTCGAGCGAGGAATCCGCCGCCCCGGGCGCAGCGCTGGCGGTATTGCCGACCGGGATCGCGCTCGCTTGCTCGCCAGCGGCGAGGAACATCTCCGGGTCGACGAAATTGAGGCCCGTCTGCCCGGTGTCCTTGGAGGCGGCCGGGGCCGGCTTCGCCGGCGCGGGGGCGAGGCTCGGCGTCGACGGCTCCTTATGCGTCGCGGTGGCATCCGGCGACGCAGCCGGCGGATCGGGGAGCAGCTCCAGCGGAGGGCGAGACGCAGCTTCCATATAAGAACATATCTAAGCAACGTGCAGCAGATGCGGCGCCGCGATGGCTCACACATCGGCGTCGCATACCGCGGGTTCGTGACGCGGATCACAATTGCCGCAGCACAGGGCCCGGGACGGTACTGCGTCACGGCGTGCGCTGACACATCGCGTCCCAGCGAATGATGGTTGACGGGCTTGCGGTCGAATTACCGCGCGGGTCAGCCGGTCGAGCCGCTGAGGAAGTACTCGACCTTGTCGCGGTAGGTGCGCGAGAGCTTCAGCTCGTGGCCGCCCTCGAGCGTCAGGAAGTACTCGCCGTTCATGTGCGCGCGCAGGCTCCGCACCAGGCGCAGGTTGACGATGGTCGAGCGGTGCACGCGCTGGAACAGTCGCGGGTCGAGGAGATCCTCGAGCTCCTTCATCGTGCCGCGCAGGATGTGTGTGTCGCCGCCGGCATGGATGCACATGTAGTCCCCGGCCGCGTCCACCCACTCGATCGAGGCCACTGGCACGCGTACCGTCTCACGCCCCTGACGGATCGGTAGCACCTCGGGGCGGCGCCCCTCGACCGCCCGGCGGCCGTGGAGCAGGACCTCATCGAGCGCGAGCGAGCCGCAGCCGGTGATCTCGGCGATGATCTGCAGCAGCCGGTCGCGTTGCCCGGCAGCGCTCTTCGCCCGCACGTGCTCGCGCACCCGCATGAGCGCCGCGGCGAAGCGGGCATCGTCGATCGGCTTCAGCAGGTAATCGATCGCGCGTGCCTCGAAAGCCTGAATGGCGTACTGGTCGTAGGCGGTGATGAACACCACCACCGGCAGCGCTTCCTGTGGCAGCCGCGCGAGCACCTCGAAGCCGGACATGCCCGGCATCTGGATGTCGAGAAACACGAGGTCCGGCTTGTACTGCTGAATCGCGGCGAGCGCCTCGCGCCCGTTGGCGCACTGCGCGAGGATCTCGAAGTCCTGTTGCTCGCGCAGGCGGATTTCGACCCCGCGCCGCGACAGCGCCTCGTCGTCGACGATGAGCGTGCGGATCTTCACCCCCGCACCCCGCCGGCCACGCGCGCCGGCGCCGCTTCCCGTGCGGCCCCATCCGCGCCGGCCGTGGCCCGCTCGAGCGGCAGCGCCATGTCGATACGCACTCCCGGATGGCAATTCAACACTGAGAAACGGCAGCTCTCGCCGTAGAGCACGCTGAGACGCTCGCGGGTGTTGCGCAGCCCGACGCCGCGCCGCTCGGTCGCGGGTGCGCCTTCGCGCAGCCCCGGCCCGTCATCGACCACCGACAGCTCGAGCAGCCCGTCGCGGACGCGTCCCTCGATGCGCACCACGCCACCCTGCTCCCGCGCCGATACCGCGTACTTGAGCGAGTTCTCGAGTAGCGGCTGCAGCAGCAGGCTCGGCACCAGCGCATCGAGCGCGTCCTGCTCGGTCGCGTACTCGAGGCGCAGCCGCTCACCGAAACGCAGGCGTTCGGTGCCGAGATAGAGGTTGAGCGCTTCGATCTCCTGGCGCAGGGTGACTTTTTTCATCGGGTCCTGGTCGAGCGTGTAGCGCAGGAACTCTGACAGCCGTGTCACGGCCTGGTTCGCCTTCTTGTTTTGATTGTCGAGGATCAGGGTGGAGATGGCGTTGAGCGTGTTGAACAGGAAGTGCGGGTTGAGCTGGTAGCGCAGCATCTTCAGCTGCGCTTCCTGCGCCAGCGCCACCGCTTTGAGCATCGCCTCCTCCTGCCGGCGCTGCGACTCGTAGAATTTGATGCCGAAATACAGGACGCTCCAGCACACCAGCAGGTAGGTGGTCGAGAGCGTGCCGCCAAACACCTCGAACAGCGAGCGTGGCTGCCAGCCGGGTTCGACGAACGCACGATAGGAGAGGTTGATGACTCCGCGCAGCGCGAGCGCGGTGACGTAGCAGGTGACGAGCACGCCGAGGATGCGCTCGCGCGCCGGGCGGCTCCACAGCCGCCGGTAGATGTACCGCATCGGCACGGAAAGGATGAAACCGGCAACGGCCGAGACCGCGAAGACCCGGCCATACTCCGAGGACTGCTCGCCGTAGACCAGCGCGCCGAAGTACTGCGTGAGCCCGTAACCGGCCCAGCCGGCCGCATGCAGGCTCCAGAACAATACGTTGCGATTGGAACGCAGCTCATTGAATGTCGCTATCTTCATGCCTCGCGGCGTGCCGGCTCACGTGTGACCGCAGGCCGCCTCACTTGAAGCTTAGGGCATCCGGGCGGGCGCTGGCCGCCCGCACTCGCCGCGCCCCCGCCTCGGTTCGTCGCGCCCGCAGCCGGTCACGGCGCGCCGATGTGCCGTCTGCGATCGTCCAAGTCTTTGATTGGAGG
>DATIZW010000180.1:0-2188 GCA_035516875.1 Steroidobacteraceae bacterium | reverse complement strand
GTTGACGGTCCAGATCGAGGACAGATGCGAGATCTGAAGCGGCAGTTGCTCTGCTCGCAGGCGCTCGTTGAGCCGCCGGGCACGCTGCTCCCACAGCGCATCGAGATCCCGGTACATGGAACGGATTGGCTCGCTTTCGAGACGCTGCAGAAACTCGTGCATGGCGCCCATGACGTAAGGGTGCGAGTTGAACGTGCCGCGTGCAAAGCAGACATCGGCAGGGCGCTCCTCGCGGTAGCGCTTCATCAGCTCGCGGCGGCCGCAGACCACGCCGATCGGCAGTCCCCCGCCGAGTGTTTTGCCGTAGGTGACCATGTCGGCGCGTACGCCGAAGTATTCCTGCGCACCGCCGGCCGCAAGGCGAAAGCCGACGAAGACTTCGTCGAAGATCAGAACGATATTCCGCTCCGAGCACACCGCGCGCAACTGCCGCAGCCAGTCTGCATACGCCGCG
Source organism: Steroidobacteraceae bacterium (assembly GCA_035516875.1). Lineage (GTDB taxonomy): Bacteria > Pseudomonadota > Gammaproteobacteria > Steroidobacterales > Steroidobacteraceae > 13-2-20CM-66-19. The sequence goes on along the minus strand of DATIZW010000180.1, from coordinate 1,734 downwards.
CGCTCGACCGCAGCCGGCGGCCGGCGGTTCAGCAGCCCGGAGTCGGCCGGGGCACTCGAGTTTGGATGCATCGCCTGCAGCGGATTGACCAGCACGCAGGCGATATCGCGCCGCATGCGCAGGACGCGCAGCGATGCCGGGTCCATGTCTTTCAGCGTATACGTGCCCGCAGCCGCCACCGGGTTGCCAACTCCCGGCTGCACGTCGCCCCACCACCCATGGTATGCGCCGCAGAAGCGCACCAGGTACCGGCGTCCGGTGTGATACCGCGCCAGCCGTACCGCCTGCATCACCGCCTCGGTCCCGGACATGTGCAGCGATACCTCTTCGAGTCCGGAGATCTCGCGCAGGCGTCGCGCGTTGTACGCGATCACCGGATGGTACTGCCCGAGCACCGGCCCGAGCTCGCCTACCAGCTGGCTGCCGCGTTCGATGCACTCCTTGTAGAAGTCGTAGCCGAACAGATTCACGCCGTACGAGCCGCTCAGGTCGAAGAAGCGATTGCCGTCGACATCGGTCAGCGTGGTCTGTGCGGAGGACCGCACAAATACACCGCCGCGCAGGTGCCGGCGCACCATGCCGCTGAACTGGAACGGCACGCGGTAGCGCGCCGTGAACTGCAGGTCGGACAGCGCATCCTCGACCTCGCGGGTGAGCGCCGCCCCCTGCGGGTAGCGCTCGAGGTAGAGCGCGGCAAGCTGCGTGAATCCCGCGCGGCGCCTGGCGGCGACCTCGGGTGGGGGGTCGTCGGCGCTGAAAAAGCGTCGTTCATCGAACTCGTAGTGCGGCAGCCATCGGGCGATGAGGCGGGCGAGGCGCGCATGGCCGCTGAGCGAGCCGTGCTTCGCGAGTGACAGCACCAGACGCAACTGCGCCTTGCGCAGCACGATCATCAACAGCAATGCAGCAACGAAGTAACACAGCATGATCGGGCCTGAGAACAAGGGGATGGTCATCTGCGAACGCTCGTGCCGGACAGGCCCGCAACAGCTGCAGCCCGCTGCCTCGCAGCAAAGTATTTCAAGTCAGTGACACTCAGATGACAGTCCGCGCGACTCTCGCCAAGATTGCGCAGCAGGAAGAGCTGAACTTTCTGCTCACCAACCGCTTACCGCGTCGCTGGCTGACGCTCTGCATGGGCTGGTTGAGCCGCCTCGAGCAGCCGCTGATACGCGATGCCTGCATGGCGCTCTGGCGGCTGTTCGCCGAGCTCGATCTGAGCGAAGCGCGCACGACCCACTTCAGGAGCCTTCACGAGTGCTTCACGCGGCAGCTGAAGGATGGCGCCCGGTGCATCGACCCCGACCCGGCGGTCGTCGTGAGTCCCTGTGACGGCATAGTGGGCGCGATGGGCCGGGTGGTGGCCGGATCGGTGCTTCAGGCCAAGGGCGCGCCGTACTCCCTCATGGACCTGCTGGCCGATACCGAGCTGGTGCGCAGCTACACGGGCGGCTCTTTCGTGACGCTGCGCCTGACTTCGGGCATGTACCACCGCTTTCACGCCCCGTATGACTGCCGGGTGGAACACGTCACCTACGTGTCAGGTGACACCTGGAACGTCAATCCGATCGCCCTGCAGCGCGTCGAGAAGCTGTTCTGCAGGAATGAGCGCGCCATCATCCGCTGCCGGCTGTCTCCGGCGGGCTGCCTGCTGACACTGGTGCCGGTCGCGGCGATCCTGGTTGCGAGCATTCGGCTGCACTGCGTGGACGTGCCGCTCAATCTGAAGTATCG
>DATIZW010000179.1:0-7001 GCA_035516875.1 Steroidobacteraceae bacterium | reverse complement strand
ACAGCGTGCGCTCGGGGCGTGAGAGCCGCTTCGCCTTCGATCCTGCGCCGCTGAACGAGCTCAAGGATTACCTGGCCCGGGTGTCGGAGCAGTGGGATCAGGTGCTCGGAAGGCTCAAGTCGCTGGTCGAGGGCTGACTCGTTCAGCACCGCCCCGGCACTCGCCCGCTATCAACCGGGCACGGGTTGCGGCGCTCTAAGGGTCATGCGACTCGTTACCCGGCTGCTCCTGCGGCTCGGTGTGGGCGGGCTGTCGCTGGCAGTTACCGCCGGCGCAGCTTCCACCGCCGAACCCTGGGCCGATATCGCGGCCACCGACCTCGAGGCCATCCATCAGCTGCTGCTCGACAATCACCCCGGCCCCGTCGACCCGCAGAATCCGCGCTACCGTCTCTGGCTGGAAGACGGTTTCAGCCGCGCGCTGACGGCCGCGGTGTCGGCACGCAACTACTTCGACTACGAGCGCATCGTTCTCGCATATCTCAACGGCTTTCGCGACGGCCATACCAACATCGTGCCGAGCGTCGACGCGACCTTCTACGAATGGCCGGGCTTCCTGCCGGGTGTCGCGGCCGACGGCAAGGTCCGGGTCGGGCGAAACATCGCTGGCCCGGGGGCCCGATGAGCGATGAGGCGCTCGCGCGCTGGATCGCGACCCTGCCGCCCGTCAACGCAAGGACGCCGCCGTGAGGGTTCTGTGACGAGATTCACCGGTCGGGGGGCAGCAGCGCACGTATCCTGAGCGACGGAGGCTCGGGTGCTTCAACCAACGATTTGGTTCTGCTGGCGTGGCGCGCTCCTCGGCGCATTCGTGGCGCTACTCAGCCCGCTCACCCCGGTCCCGGCGCAGGAGGTCTACAGGTCGGTGGACGCCGACGGTCACGTGGTGTACTCCGACCGCAGCGCCAGCAAGAATGCCCCGAAGACCGCGGTGCACGTCGAGGAGGGCGATCCTGCCGAAGCGGCGCGAATTGCCAAGGAGCAGCAGCTGCTGCAGGCCGAGGAGACACAGCGCGCCAAGCAACAGGCCATCGACGATAAGAACAAGGCGAGCGCGGATCACCAGAAGCAGACCGCGTGTCAGAATGCCCGCAACTACTATTATCGCCTGCGCGACTCGCCGCGGATCTACCAGCGCGACGCCGACGGCAATCGCGTCTACTACTCCGACTCCGAAGCCGACACGTTGCGCGAGCAGGCCAAGCGCGCGATGACCTCTGCCTGCGGAACCTGAGCGGCCGCACGGCGCGAAGCGGAGGGCACGGATTGCGCCGCAGCCTACCCCAAGCTCGCCTCGTGTTGGCAGCGGCGCTCGCCGCGGCTCTGCTGCCGGCACTGCTCCTGGCGCAAGGCGCTTACCGCTACCGCGACGCCAATGGCCAGTGGGTGTTCACCGACCAGGCCGCCGGCGCCGCCGCGCACAGCGGCGCTGCGATTCCCCTCGCGCACGAGCCCGCGGCACTGCGCATCGCGGTGGACCGTGCTGACAGCCCCACTGCGACGCAGCTGATCGCCGCCAACGATTGCCTGTGTGTGGCAACGGTGCGTATCGCTATCGTCGACTCCGACTTTCCGCGCATCGCCAAGGGTGCCACCTACCAGGCAACGCTCGCACCCGGAGAGCGGCACCTGCTGGCCGAGTCGCCGCGCCCGCGCGGCGATCGCCCGCTGCAGTTGCGCTTCACGCTCGCGACCGCCCTCGGCTCGCCCAAGGCAGTGCATAGCCCACTGCATCCCTACCGCGCGCCGTTCGCGCTCGGCTCGACCTTCACGATATCGCAGGCCTATCCGAGCCGCGCCACCCATGTCACGCCCGACACGCAGTACGCGGTCGATTTCGCCATGCCGGACGGGACCCCCGTCTACGCGGCGCGCGCGGGCACGGTGATCAACGTCCGCCATGATTCCTTCCGCGGAGCGCCGGCGCCGGCGATGATCGATCAGGCCAATTTCATCCTGATCCTGCACGACGACGGCACCATCGGCGTCTACGGCCATCTGCAGTGGGATTCGATCCGGGTAAGGATCGGGCAGCACGTGGTGCGGGGCGAGTACATCGCCAATTCGGGCAACACCGGCTTCACCACGGGCCCGCACCTGCACTTCGCGGTCTGGCGCAACAGCGGCGCGGCCGATGTCTCCGTGCCGGTCGAGTTCGCCGGCAGCGGCGGGATCGCGGTGACGCCGGTGTCCGATTCGCCGCTGACCGCCTATTGACCGCGCAGCCGGATCTCAAAGCAACTGTGAATCCGCGGATTGCGCGCAAAGTCGGCCGGTAAGGTCGCCGCCGAGAGATCGCTCACCTGGTAGCGCTCGCCGAGCGCGGGGTCGAGCCGAAAGCGCTGGGCGTTGGTCGAGAATATGATCGTGCCGGCGTTCGCAAGCAGCCGCGCGCAGCCGTCGATGAGACCGGGATGGTCGCGCACGACGTCGAGCACCCCCTGCATGCGGTTGGAGTTGGAGAACGTGGGCGGGTCGAGAAACACCAGGTCGTAGCGCGCCTGATGGTCGGCGGCCTCCGCGAGCCATTTGAGGCAGTCGGCCTGCACGAAGCGATGCGTGTCGCCGCGTAATTCGTTGCGCGCAAGATTGCGCTGCGCCCACTCGAGATAGGTCCGCGACATGTCGACCGTGGTGGTTGCGGCGGCACCGCCGGCTGCGGCATACACCGTCGCGGTGCCGGTGTAGGCGAACAGATTGAGGAAGCGCCGCCCGCGCGCCGCTTCCCTGAGGCGGCGGCGCGTGAGACGCTGATCGAGGAAGATCCCGGTGTCGAGGTAGTCGGCGAAGTTCACCTCGAACCGCAAGCCCCCCTCGATGATGGTGTGGAAGTGGGCCTGTTCGCCGAGCTTGCCGTACTGCTCGCCACGGCGGATGCGCCGGCGGGTGCGCAGGCTGATGTGTGCCGGCGCGACCCCGGTGGCCTCGGGCAGACTCGCGAGCACCTCGCCGCGGCGCCGCCGCACCGCTTCCAGCTCGATCTCGGCCGGCGCGGCGTACTCCTGCACGTAGAGCCACGTCTCCTGCGGCTCGATCACCTGATACAGGTCGATGGCAAAGGCGTACTCCGGCATGTCGGCGTCGTAGATGCGGTAGCAGGAGATGCCCTCGCGCAGCGTCCAGCTGCGCAGCCGCTTCAGGTTCTTGACCAGCCGGTTGGCGAACATGCGCGCCCCGGCACTGTCCCGCAAGCGTGCCGCGCCGGCGCCGAGGGTGCCCGGCGTGCGCGCGCTCTCGGGCCCGACGCGGATACGCAGCAGCCGGCACTCGAGTGCGCCGTTCCACACTGTGTGCGTGCGGAAAGCGCGCAGCCCGAGCTCCAAGCCGAGCGCCGGCGCTCCCGTCAGCACCGCAGCGTCCCATCCCTGAAAGCGCTCGCGCAGCACCGCACCGAGCTCGCGGTGTACCTCGCTCGCCGCGGCACGATCGTCGAGACGCACGCCGTACGGCGGATTGGTACAGAGAAGTCCCGCTGCACTCCCGGGAGCGGGAGCGGCAGCGCCGAGCGATGCCGCCTCGAAGCGCACCAGCTCTGCGACGCGCGCACGCCGGGCGTTCTCGCGGGCGCTGTCGATCGCGCGCGGATCGCGATCGCTACCGCGCAGCAACAGCGCATGCGCCGCGCCGGCGCGCGCACGCGCCTCGGCCTGCGCGCGCACACGCGCCCACAGCGCCGCATCGTGACCGCGCCAGCCGAGGAATCCGAAGTAATCGCGCGTGAGTCCCGGCGCGCGGTCGGCGGCGATCAGCGCGGCCTCGATGCAGAAAGTGCCCGAGCCACAGAGCGGATCGAGAAACTGTGCTCCGCTCGCAGCGAGCTGCTGCCAGCCGGCACGCAGCAGCACCCCGGCGGCGACATTCTCCTTGAGCGGCGCCTCGCCCGCGGCGGCCCGATAGCCGCGGCGGTGCAGACTCTCCCCAGAGAGATCCAGCGACACGCTGACGCGGCTGCCGCGTGCGTGGGCGTGCACCCGCACGTCCGGCCGCCCGGGAGCGATATCCGGTCGGTGCCCGGTCGCATCACGCAGGGCGTCGACGATGCCATCCTTGAGCTTGAGCGCCCCGTAGTGGGTGTGGGTGATCGCCGGGTGGCGCCCACTGAAGTCACAGGCGAGCGTCGCACCGGGAGGAAGGTGTGCCGCCCAGTCCATGCCGCGCACCGCGGCATGGAGCTCGTGCGCATCACGCGCCTCGAACTGTGCGAGCTCGAGGAACACGCGATTCGCGACGCGCGACCACAGACACGCCCGGTAGGCGCACTCGAGCGGGCCACTGAAGGCAACACCGGTGGAGCGCTCGCGCACACCGGTGGCGCCGAGCGCGGCGAGCTCGTGCGCCAGCAGGTCGGCAAAGCCACGGGGCGCGCTGGCGAGGAAACTGAGCGACGCCGTGCTCACGCCGGCGCGCGATCGGTGATCCTCACGACCGCCGGCCGGCAGTCCGCCGACTCAGCCCTGCGTCAGGTCGATCCACGTGGTCTTGAGCTCGGTGTACTTCTCGAGCGCGTGCAGCGACTTGTCGCGGCCGATGCCGGACTGCTTGAAGCCGCCGAACGGCACGGTGAGATCATCGGCGTCATAGCAGTTGACGTACACCGTACCGGCACGCAGCGCGCGCGCCACGCGGTGCGCCGTGGTCACGTCGCGGGTCCACACCGCGGCGGCGAGACCGTAGATCACGTCGTTGGCAATCTCGATTGCCTCATCGACCGTGCGGAACGTGATCGCCGCCAGCACCGGGCCGAAGATCTCCTCGCGCGCGATTGCCATCGCGGGCTTCACTCCCTCGAACACCGTCGGCTCGATGAAAAACCCCCCGCTGTCCTCACGCACGCGCCGCCCGCCGAAGCGGATGCTGGCGCCGTCGTCGCGCCCGGAGTCGATGTAGCCGAGCACCCGCTTCATTTGCGTCTCATCGACGATGGCGCCGAGCCGCGTGTCGGCATCGAGCGGATCGCCGGGCTGCAGTGTGCGGCCGATCGCCTGCACTTTCTCCAGCACCCGATCCTTGATGCCCTCCTGCAGCAGCAGCCGTGAGCCCGCCGAGCACATCTCGCCCTGATTGAAGAAGATGGCGAACGCCGCGGCGGTCGCCGCCTTGTCGAGGTCGGGGTAGTCCGCCAACACGATGTTGGGTGACTTGCCGCCACACTCGAGCGAGACGCGCTTGAGATTCGACTGACCGGCATACTGCATGATCGACCGGCCGGTCGTGGTCGAGCCCGTGAACGCCACGCAGTCGACGTCCATATGCAGTGCCAGCGCCTTGCCGGCGCTCTGCCCGAGCCCCGGAACGACGTTGAACACCCCCGGCGGAATCCCGGCCTCGACAGCGAGCTCGGCGACCTTGATCGCCGTAAGCGGGGATTTCTCCGACGGCTTGAGCACCAGTGAATTGCCTGCCGCCAGCGCCGGTCCGATCTTCCACGCGGCCATGAGCAGCGGAAAGTTCCACGGCACGATGGCACCGACCACGCCGACCGGCTCGCGGGTGATGAGCGCCAGTGCCTCCGCGCCGGTCGGCGCCACCTGGTCGTAGACCTTGTCGATGGCTTCCGCATACCACTGGATGCAGCGCGCCGCTCCCGGGATGTCGATCTTCAGGCTGTCGGCGATCGGCTTGCCGACATCGAGCGTCTCGAGGAGCGCGAGCTCCTCGGCGTGCTCGCGGATCATGTCCGCAAAGCGCAGCAGGATCTTCTTGCGCTTCGCCGGCGGCAGACCTGCCCAGCTTCCCTTGCGAAACGCGGCGCGGCCCGAGATGACCGCGCGATTGATGTCTTCCGCGTCGCCCGAGGCGACGCGCGCGAGCAGCTTCCCGGTCGCGGGATTGATGCAGTCGAAGGTGGCGCCGGAAGCCGCATCGAGGTAGCGCCCGTCGATGAAGGCCTGAGTGCGGAACTCGAGCATGCGGGCGCGCTCGTGCCAGGATATGGTTTCGGGTTTAGCGCTCATGAGGTTGGGTCTCGCCCTTCAGAAAGTCGCCGGAGTACAGGCGCTGATGATCTCACAGGGCTCGCGGCCGACGTTGCGGAAGCGGTGCGGCAGCTGGCTCGCGAAATAATAAGCCTCGCCGGGCCCGAGCACGCGCGTGGCTCCGCCGACGGTGAGCTCGATGCGCCCGCGGATCACGACGCCCGCCTCCTCGCCGTGATGCGCGAGCATCTCCTCGGCGGTCGCGGACCCGGCAGCGTAGCGCTCGTGCAGCAGCGTCAGCTGCCGCCCCGGCCGCTGCGCAGCGACCAGCCGCTGCGAGACCTCGGTATTGCCGAGCTCGAGCAACTCCTCGGCGGCGAAGAACGCCTGCGGCGCCGCGCTCAAGTCGAGCGTGAAGAACTCCGCGAGCGACATGGGTACGCCATCCAGCACCTTCTTGAGAGAGCTCACCGAGGGGCTCACGCGGTTTTGCTCGATGAGGGAAATGAGGCCGTTCGTCACCCCCGCCCGGCGCGCGAGCTCGCGCTGGGAGAGGCCAAACGTCGTACGGACGCTGCGCAGCCGCGCGCCGACGTCGATGTTCATGGTGTTTAGGATCTTAGACAACGGGCCCGGAAATATCCCTCCAGGGGTCGGTATTGTCCAGTTTATTTATCAGCGCGCTCGCTCGCCAAGGCGCGCAATCAGCCGCGCGCGAAGCGCGCTCTCAGCGTGCCCCGCTGCGGGTTGCGGGTGTGGAATTCGGCACCGCAGGCTCGGGGGAAGTCCCGCGAGCTGCGGTCAGGGACTTCAGCCGTGCGGCTCGTGACGATCGCGACGAATGCGTGCGAGCACCATCCAGGCCAGCACCACGATCACGATGGCGCTGCCGACCAGCATCTCCATCTCCGACAGACTGAACGCGCTGCTGCGCGAGGCAGCGACGGTAACGGTCTCCACGACACACCTCCGGAAAGCTCACCAGCGGACTGCGACCAACGCACACCTTCCCCCCGCCGGCCCGAGCGATGAAGGAACCCGTCGCGGTTCTGCGACGGACATCAAGGGCAGAGCGGGTTATGTCAGG
>DATIZW010000178.1:0-3335 GCA_035516875.1 Steroidobacteraceae bacterium | reverse complement strand
ACATCGATGCTGCTCGTGGCGGCATCGATCAGAGCCACCCGTGCCGCGAACGCATCCGGACCGCCCTTCAGGGGATAGATGCCGCTGAGTCCCGGATGAGCCGCGGCGAGCGGGTCGATCGCGGCCCGCAGCGGGCTGTTGCCGGGCGCCTCGATCGCATGGCTGACGCTTCGGTACTCCAGCGGCGGCAGCGACGTGCACCCCGAGAGCAGCAGGAGCTGCGCGAGCAGCCACAGCTGCCCCGCCCGGTAGAGGCACTGACCATGGTGCTGATGTGCGCCGCGCGGCGGCGGTCTCGACCTCATCGACCCCGGGCAACGCGAAACAACGACGTCATGCGACGATCTTCAGGACATAGTCCACGACGTCACGGGTCATGCGGCGGTCGATCTGTGCGTGTCCGAAGAGCGCGCGGAAGTAGAATGGCGCCGCCAACAGGTCCAGAAGTAAGTCGATGTTCAGCGCTCCGCGCGCTTCGCCGCGGGCCCTGGCGCGGTCGAATGCGTCGCGCATCGACTTGCGCCTGGGCGCGAGCACTTCGCGCCGCACCGCCTGCGCCAGCTCGCGATCATGCGCCATGTCCGTGACCAGGCCGGGCAGAGCCCGCCCCAGCGGTCCGGTAAAGGCCCGCCGCAACGTGGCCACTGCTGCGCGCAGATCCTTGCCAAGTGCCCCCTCGTCCGCAGCAGGGCTTGCCCCCATCGTGCTTACGATGCAGTACGCCACGAGATGCGGCTTGCTCGGCCAGCGGCGATAGATGCTCGAGCGCGCGCGCCTCACCTTGCGCGCAATGCCCTCAATGGTGACCGCCCGGTATCCGCGGGTCCTGAGCACCTGCAGGACCGCAGAGACCACCTGCCTGTCGATGCGCGCGTTTCGAGGTCGTCCGAGCGTCCGGCGACCCCGGGCAGGATGTGCTGTTGCTCGCCCCCGGTGACGCATTTCCGATTCGAGACGTAGCACCGCAGGCCGCCTATCTGCCGCTCATCTCCGCACTTAAGCACGCGCCGCGAGGTCCCTCAAGTATGCTCGAGCGGACGACGCGGCCGTGCAGCGTGCGATCGGCCCGCGTCGCCGTGCCGTGCGAGAGGTCAGCGCGGATGGTGCACGCTGACGTAGAGAACCACGCAGGCGGCAACGATCGCCAGCACCAGCAGCATGCTGTACAGGCGTTGGTGCCGATGGCGCGGGCGGGGATCGATCCAGCGCAGCGGCACGCCATACTTCCTGGCGCGCGCTTCGAGCTGAGCCCGGCTGGGCGGGAGCACGCTGATGCCAACGACGTTATTGCGGATCAACATGCTGAGCATGTTGCCTGCGGCCGGCGCGACACCGCTATCGCCACGCTGTCAGGATGCGAATCGGCACCAGGAGCAGCTCACAAGCGACATAAGGCCGCGCCATGACAACTTATTCGCGCCGCCTTGCTCTTCCCGGCGACGCCGGGAAATCAGTGTGCCCAGGCGTCGGCGACCGTCACGTAGTACGGGAGCACCCAGCGCACGAGCTCCACGTGCGTTACGGTGCCCTCGCCGCGATAGGAGTATGCGGTCAGCAGCTGTCCGCCGGGCAGTCGCACGGTATTGCCGAAGCCAGCGTCGCGTGGCTCGCCCAAGGGAGCGGTCTCATCGAGCATCAATCGGTCGGTGGCGAAGTTCAGCGAAAAGCCGCTCGCTCTCTCGACGCCCAGTACCGCCTGCAGGCCGAGTGGCGGACGCGCACCGCGCGCGCTGAAAGTGAACAGCATGCGGCCGTCCGTGAGCCGCAGCAGCGAGGGATACATCTCGCCATAGTAGTCGCCGATGTCGGCTGCGAGGGTCCATACGCGCCCGCCGTCACGGGAACGAAACAGGACCATGCGGTCGGTGTCGTCATTGACTGCCGGAATCCGGGTATCGGGGAACGGCGCAACGGCGTTGGCCGGCGTTCGCGCTATTCCGAGCAGCTCGCCGTTTCTCGCCTGGAACAGAGTCATCTCTCCGTACCAGGGCCGCCCCTGGATCGAGACGTCATAGCCCTCCACGCGCGACGCCAGCGAACGGTTCCACGTCTGTCCCTCGTCGAATGAGCGCCACACATAGTCGATGCTGCTTCCCGCCGAGACCCCCATCATGAGCGAGCCGTCCTGCAGCTCGAGGATGTTGCGGGTGGTGCGCGTCTGGGATCGCGGTGCGGCTCCCGGCACGTCCTGCGTGAAGACCGGCAGGGCGGACCAGGTTTCTCCGCCATCGGTCGACCGATACACGCAGGCGTGGTCGTAGCCCTCCTTGTTGCGGTAATCCGTGGACAGTAGCCGCGTGCTCAGGAACAGCGTGCCGTCGTGCAGGACGCTGAAATGCGGCTCGCGGCCGAGCAATGGCAGTACCTCGCGCTTCCCCCAGCTCACGCCGCCATCCTTCGAGCGATAGAGAATCAGATTTTCCTGATAGGTGCCGTTGGCATTGCTCACCGGCTGGAACATCGCCAGCAGCAATGCCCCGCTCGGCAGCAGGACGAGGTCTGGATTGCGGTCGTTGGCTGAGCCGACCGGGATTCGCTGCGCATGAATCTGCGGTGGCAGAACCGCTGCATCGCGCACGCTGATGATGTCCGACCAGGGAGCTGCCGCTGCAGAATCGTCGGCGCGTTCGCAGCCCAGCAGGGTGACCGCGGCAAATGCCGACAGAACGACAGCCGCAGACAGGCCGGAGCGCTGCCACTCGGCCAACAACTTCCCCTCGACCCGCTTCAGACTGTGCATAGTTGGTAATCGCCACGGAGCGACCGTGCGTACCGGCGGCCGCCTGGATTGCGGGCGCCGCATTATGTCCGTGCCAACGCAGCGGACCGGATGCAACGGCGAAGATCATATGTTGGCAGCCGGTGGCGCACGTGTGACCGAAGTCGGAATCGTGACGCACGGGGTCACGCCAGAGCGCCGCGCGGCGCTGCTGTGAGGCGGCCGAACGCTGTACTCGGGCGTGTTGCCTGCCGCTGGGGCCGCGGATGGTGGGCCGGAACGCACCTGCTCGCTTACAATGACGACTTTCCATAACATGGCATCCGGGTTCCAGCGGCCTGGAGCCGCCGGGACGTCCGAGACGAGGGTGCGATATGTCAACAACTCGAACTTTCGCGCTGAGCGGTGCGTTCGCCGTCGCCTGTGTCGTTGCAGCACTCGCCACCCCCGGCTGGGGCGTTGCGACAGCAGCGGAGCCGCCGACCGAGTGGGACGGGCTGCAGCTCACCCCGAGCAAGAAGGTCTCGCGGCTGTACGTGCGCCCGGGCGCATCGCTCAAGGGTTACAAGCACGTGCGTCTCGAGCCGCTGCAGGTCGCCTTCGACAAGAACTGGAA
>DATIZW010000177.1:0-8019 GCA_035516875.1 Steroidobacteraceae bacterium | reverse complement strand
CCACCACGCATACCGCGGTGCCTTTGAAGAGCTGGTGTGCTCCGACGGCCGCCACGAACCGGTCCACGCCGAGACGCCAGGGCTCGGGATATCCGACCTTCACGCCGCCGCCCCGGCGTGGCACGCGCACGAAGTGCGCCGCGACGCGTGCGCGCCGTGCCGCGGCGCGGAGCGCGCCCGTCACCCTGGGACCAGCGACGCTGGCGATCAGCATGCGCTCGGGTCTGGGACTTGAGCCGAAGAGGCGCCGCGAGTAATCGGCAGAGCCCCAGCGCGAGTGCACCGCTGCCTGTCCTTTGCCGAGTCGCCCACCAACAAGGTGCGCCCACTTGATGCGGCTGTTGCCGATATCGACCAGGAGGACCGTCATCTTTCAGGCCCTGACGGTCACGTCCCCGGAGATGAAGCGCCGCACGCCCTGGGGCGTCTCGACCATGAGCGCCCCGTGAACGTCGATGCCGCGCGCGAGGCCGCGGGCAACGCCGTCAGCGGCGCTGACGTTCACGGGCCGTCCGCGAAGTGCATCCGCCGCGCGCCACTCCTCGATGAAGGGCTTGAGGCCGTGGCGCTCGAACTCAGCGAGACCGCGGACGCTCTCGGTGATCAGCGCGCCGGTGACGGTGTTGCGTGACAGCGATTTGAGACCGGTGCTCGCGAGATCGGTAGCCTCGGTACCGGTCGCGGCGATCTGCTCGAGGAGCGTCGCACCGAGTGCCACGTTGAGGCCGATGCCGATCACCACGCACGCGGGACCGGCCGACTCGGCGCGCAGCTCGATCAGCACGCCCCCGAGCTTTCGTTCGCCGATGAGCAGATCGTTCGGCCATTTGAGGCTTGCGCCGCTCACTCCGAGCCCGCGCAGCGCTCGAAGCACACACACCCCGATGACGAGCCCCAGGGCGCCGAGGTCCTGGGGCACCTCGCGGAATGTCCAGCTCAGCGACAGGCAGATGGCTCCGCCCGGCGGGGCGAGCCAGGCGCGTCCGCGCCGGCCACGCCCTGCGCTCTGGTACTCGGCGAGCAGCACCTCGCTCGTGCCGTTGGCGGGATTGGCGCGCGCGAGAAGCTCGGTGTTGGTGGAGGCGGTCGACCACCGTGTCTCGACGCTGCTCACGTGCTCGCGCACCTCGCGCGCGAGGCGCTCGCGGATCTTCGCCGGATCGAACGGCTCGCCGCCGTGAATGAGGCGGTAGCCGCGGTTACGCACGGCGTGCAGCGTGACGCCGAGGGCGCGCAGCGCGCCGACTGCCTTCCATACGGCACTGCGACTGACGCCAAGCGCGTTCGCCAGCTCCTCGCCCGAGTGAAAGCGGGCATCGCCAAGATGCGCGAACACCTGTGCGACGAGTGGCAGCGCCGGCCGCGCCGCCCGCCCGGCGCGCGCCGGCCGCGCAGACCGCGGGCGCCGCATCAGACCTGTCCCCGGCGCGTGCCGAAGAGCCACAGCCGCCGCGCGCGCGGCTCCGTGCCGCTACGGATGCGCGCGATGTTGGAGCGGTGGGTGAAGAGCATGAGAACGGTGGAGAGAATTCCGAAGGCGAGAAGCGGCGCGCCGCAGTTCATCAGCACGCTCCACGTCGCCAGCGCAACGGCGCTGAGTATCGACGCGAGGCCGACGAAGCCGGAAAGAATCACGGTGATGAGCCAGGTGAGGATCATGGGCAGAAGCAGCGAGGGACTGATCCCGAGTACCGCCCCAAGGAGCGTTGCAAATCCTTTCCCGCCGCGGAAGCCGAACCAGACCGGATAGACGTGTCCCAACATGACCGCCATACCGCAGACCGGCACACACCACGCCTCGAGCTCCGGCAGCGCCGGCGCGATGCCGGGAATCGACCAGGGCGCGAGCCACCGGGTCGCGATCCACCCCTTGGCGAGGTCGATGAGGAGAACCCAGAAGGCCACCTTGCGGCCGACGATGCGCAGCGCATTGGTGGCGCCGGCGTTGCCGCTGCCGAGCGTGCGGATGTCGACGCCGCCAGTGAGACGTGCGATGAGGAGGCTCCCGATGATCGAGCCCATCAGGTAGGCGAGCACCCCCTTGACGAGCAGCTCGGTCATGCCACGCGGAAAACTTCGGTGAGCATGCAGCGCACACTCCCGCCGCCCAGCCGCTCGATGGTGGGAACCGGTACGGCGAGCACCGCGTCCGTGGAGCCCGAAAGCCGGGCGTACACCTCGGGCTGCAGCGCCCGGCGGGCGCTCTCGGACATCACCAGCACGCGCGAGTCCCCGAGCGCCTCGTCCCAGGTGCCGAGCTCGAGCATGTTGCCGGCGAACTGCGCGATCTGCTCGTGTCCGATCTCGATGACGTCCCGGCCGCTTGCCTTGAGGGTCCTCAGCACCCGCTCGCGGTCGGCCGGACTGATCGCCTCGGTACCGACGACCGCGGCCCGTGCGCCGATCCACATGAGGACGTTGGTGTGGTAAAGCGGTACGCCGTCACGGTTCGTGGCGCTGAATGTCACCGCCTCGTATTTGAGCTCCCCGGCCCACTCGGCGACGACCTCAGGGTGGGTGCGCGGCGATATGCAGGCGTACGCCACGCGCTCCACGTGATCGAGCACCAGGCTACCGGTGCCTTCCAGGAACTTGCCCTGTCCCTCGTGGTGCGTGAGGTCGAGCAGGTGCGCGAGGCGGAAATCGAGCTCGCGGACCGCGGCGTCGAGCACTTCCTGGCGCCGTTCGCACCTGCGGCTCGCGCTCTGCAGCGGATAGAGCACGAGCGTGCCGTCATCGTGAAAGCTCAACCAGTTGTTGGGAAACACGGCATCGGGCTTCGCCGGTGTCGCCGAGTCCTCCACGCTGCACACGTTCACGCCTTCACTGACCAGCGCGCGCAGGAGCTCCTCGAACTCGCGGCGCGCTGCGGCACACGGGTCCCGCGTGTCTGCGCCTTGTGGCTGCTGGAAGCTGTTGGTGCTCGCGGTCTCGGGGTTATAGCCGAAGGCCTGCGGGCGGATCATGAGCACGGCATCGGCGCACTGCTGGCGCGGCCCGGCGTCGGGAGCTTTTGATTCGCGGCCCGTCGGCATGGCCCATTCTCGCACGTCCGCAAAGGACTACGGGTGCCGGCGAGCGCCGGCCCGCACGCGGGCGCGGTCCCTCAGGCGCGCAGCGCCACCTGCTCGCCGGTATTGGTGCTCTCGAGCTTGTCAAGCGCCGGCAGACGCTGGGTGAGATCGAGCGGCTCGCCGCTGAGGTAGCGGTGGCACTCCTGCGCCGGCTCGGGACGCGCGAACAGATACCCCTGTGCATAGTTGCATCCGAGCTGACGCAGCTTCTCGAGCTGCGGGTAGCCCTCGATACCCTCGGCGACCACCTCGATGTGCAGGTGTTTTGCCATGGCGATGATGGCGCTGACGATCGCCAGGTCGCTCAGGTCCGTCACCAGGTCGCGTACGAAGCTGCGATCGATCTTGAGCGTGTCGACCCGCCACCGCTTGAGGTACGAGAGGCTCGAATAGCCGGTGCCGAAGTCGTCAATGGCGATGTGCACGCCGAGCTCGCGCAGCTTCGCCACGGCGTCCTGGCTTGCCTCGCGGGCACGCGCCTCGCGCCGTTCGAACACCGCGCTCTCGGTGAGCTCGATCTGCAGCAACGAGGGCTCGAGACCGTGCTCCTTGGTGAGTCTCTCGATGCTGTCGGCGAGATTGGAGCGCTGCAGCTGCACGGCCGAGACGTTGATCGCCACCGGGAGCAGCCGCCCGGTCGCCTGCCGCCAGCGCACCATGTCCTCGACCGCCCGCTGCAGCACGAAGTCGCCGATGGGCATGATGAGACCGGCCTCTTCCGCGACCGAGACGAAGCGCTCGGGACGCACATAACCGTGGTTCGGATGCTTCCAGCGCAGCAGCGCCTCGAGCGCCACCACGCGGTTGTGCTCGATCTCGACGATCGGCTGATAGAACACATCCAGCTGGCGGCTCTGCAGCGCAGTGCGCAGGCTCGACTCGATGGCGATGCGCTCCTTGAGGCGCTTGTCCATGCTGACGCTGAACAGCTGGAAGTTGTTGCGGCCACGATCCTTGGCCTGATACATCGCCGTGTCCGAGTGCCGCAGCAGCTCTCCCATGTCGATGCCGTCATGGGGGTAGAGCGCAACGCCGATGCTGACGGTGGTCACCAGGGTGCGTCCGTCCACCACCATTGGCGCCCCGAGCGCATGGTTGATGCGCGTGGCGGCTTCGCTCACCTGCTCGGTATTCCTGACGCCCTTCACGACGACGACGAACTCGTCGCCTCCCATGCGCACCACCAGATCCTCGGAGCGCATGGTGGCGCGGATGCGCTGGGCCACGGTCTTGAGCAGCTTGTCGCCGGTCTCGTGACCACGCGAGTCGTTGACGTGCTTGAAGCGGTCGAGATCGAGGAACAGCACCGCGAGCACCGTGCCGCTCACCTTCGCCTCCTCGATCGCATCCGGGAGGTGCGCAGCGAGATACAGGCGGTTGGGGAGCCCGGTGAGATGGTCATGGTGCGCGAGATGGTCGAGCTCCTGGTGCTTCTCGAGGAGCTGCGTCTCGACCTTGCGCCGCACGCTGATGTCGTGCACGACCACGGCAAGCGCCGGCCGCTCGCCGAGCTGCAGCGCATAGCAGCTGGCCTCGACGCTGCGCTGCGAGCCATCCCGGCAGTGCTGGCGCAGCTCCATCGGCGCGCGGTTGGTCGCCTCCTGGAGCTTTCCGACCAGGGCTGGCGCTTCGAGCCCCTCGGCGCTCAGGAGCTGCGTGACCGACCGCCTCTGCACCTCCTCCAGCAGGTAGCCGAGACTGCGCAGCGCGGCGGGGTTCGCGGTCACGACACCGCCCGTGGCAGCGTCGATCACCAGCGTACTGGTCGGCCACTGCTCGAAGATGTCCATGTCCTGACCTGACGTGTCCCGCTCGCGCAGCCGCCACGGCAGTGCGAAGGCGGCGATCGCTGCGCAGAGGAGCCCCGACAGTGCGCCGAGCGCAAATGCCAACTGGTTCACGGTTCGCCCCGCAAATGTCTCAGGCAGTGTGGGGCAAGCGGCCGGTAGCGTGTCGTGCGCTGCGCACAGTTTGAGGCCGCGCCGAGCCTGTGGTAGCCGCATTAAGTCCGCAGTGCGCACCCCGTGACGGCGCCGGTGGGCGGCTCCTGCCGCGGTTCTCTCTCGAGGCGCTTCAGGAGGCTCGTGGCTGAGCGTCGAAGCTCACCGCGCACGTCGCGCCGAGGGTGACCTCGCTCCCTTCGCCGGTGGCGATCACGGCGTTCTCGCCGAAAGCGACGCCCAGGAGCTCGCGGTCGAAGCGGAATGAGCGCAGCACCGGCGCCGGATCGGTCGAGGGCGAGCCGGTGCGCTGGTCGACGGCGGGGATGGTGCAGCGCGTGCACGGCTTTACCAGGCGCAGCGTGCACTCAGCGAAGCCGAGCGTATCGATCCGGTCCTCGGCCCAGGCGGGCAGCCCGCGCAGCACTATGTTGGGCCGAAAGCGCTCCATGGGAATGCTCTGCGGCATGCGCGCGTTGAGATCGGCGAGCGAGGCCTCGTTGCACACCAGGATCGGAAAGCCATCCGCGAAGCCCATGAGCGCCGGCGTGGCTCCCGCGAAAGTGGGATTGGCACGCCGCTGCGGCTGCGGGGGCACACGCACCAGGCGCACCGTCTCCCCCACGGCGCGGCTCAGCCACTCATCCGCCGCGCGGCTCTGCGCGAGTCCGATGCAGGAGTCGCGGTGCACGCGCACCGCGAGACGCTCACCGTCTGCCACGGTTGACAGTCGCAGCTCGCTCTGGCCGGGGGCACGCAGCGTCAGTGCCTCTGCCGTGATCTCCGGCACGATGCGCGCCAGCTGTGGGTGGGTGCGCTGGCTGAGGAACGTCCCGCCGGGACTGATGAGCATCCACTGGCGGTCCCACTGAAATCCGGTGGTCGTCAGCCGCGCGCGCTGCTGCGCTATGCCACGCGCAGATTTCAGCGGATATACGAACAGAGCTGCGACGCTTGCGAACGTTGCCATGGATGCGCCCGGGGCGCCCGCTCGGGACCGGTGCCGGCGTGCGCGCCAGCGCAGTCTGCCATATGCTGCGCCTGCGCCTCGAGCCACGAAAGACTCACGCATGCCAGCCGAAGGAAGCTCGGACAAGCCGCACTCGGGCCTGAGCGGATTCACGCGCACTGCCGTAGCGGCCATGGTCAGCGCGAGCGTCATTTTTGGCGGTCCGCAGGCACCGGGCCGCACCCAGAAGCCGCCGCTTTATGGGCGGCACTGGATGGCGGTCACCGGCAAGCCGATCGCCGCCGCGGCCGGCGCGAAGATCTTCGCGCAGGGCGGCAACGCGGTCGATGCCGCGTGCGCCATGATCGCCGCCACCGCAACCGCGTGGACGACGCTCTCCTGGGGCGGGGAAACACAGGCGCTCATCTACAACCCCGCCACCGGCAAGGTGGTCGGTATCAACGGACTCGGTGTCGCTCCCACCGGAGCAACGCCCGAGTACTTCCACAAGCTCGGCATGCAGTATCCACCGGAATATGGACCGCTCGCGGCGGTGACGCCCGGCACACCGGGCGGCCTCATGACCATGCTCGCCGAGTACGGGACGCAGAGCCTAGCTCAGGTGCTCGCGCCGGCGATCGAGATGGCGGACGGCTTCCCGATCGATGAGTCGCTGGTGAACACCATCGAGAACTTCAAGGACAAGATCAAGGAGTGGCCGGACTCCCGGCGCATCATGTTGCCGCATCTCGGCGCCGCGCATGAGGCCCCCGAGCCCGGGGAGATCTTCCGCCAGCCGGAGCTCGCGACGACGCTGCGTAAGCTCATCGAGGCGGAGAGTGCGGCGCGCGCTGCCGGCAAGGATCGCAAGGCCGCGATCTATGCTGCCTACGACCGCTTCTACAGAGGCGACATCGCCCGCGACCTGGTACACGCGGTGCGCGAACAGGGCGGCCTATTCACTCTCGAGGACCTCGCCAACTGGAAGGTGAAGATCGAGGAGCCGGTGCACACCAGCTACAGGGGCATCGAGGTGTACAAACTCACCGCCTGGGTGCAGGGGCCGGTGATGCTGCAGGCGCTCAACATACTCGAGAACTTCGATCTGCGGTCCATGGGCTACGACAGCACCCGCTACATCCACACGCTCTACCAGGCGATGAATCTCGCGTATGCGGACCGCGACTTCTACTACGGCGATCCGAGCTACTCACCCGGCCCGCCGGTCCAGGGCCTGCTGTCGAAGGAGTACGCACGCGAGCGCGCCAAGCTCATCAATCCGCAGCGTAACGATCCTGACATACGGCCGGGCGATCCATATCCGTTCCAGGGCGGCAAGAACCCCTACCTCTCGTACCTCGAGAACTGGCACACGCGGATGCCGGAGCACTCACCCGTCAGCATGGCCGAGTTCGATCGCACGTTCCGCCTCGGCACCACGAGCGTGCAGGCTGCGGACGACAAGGGCTGGGCGGTCTCGGTGACCCCGAGCGGCGGATGGACCCCGGCAGTGATCGCCGGCCATACCGGCATCGGACTGAGTCAGCGCATGCAGAGCTTCGTGCTGGACCCGAGGGAGAACCCCTACAACGTGCTCGAGCCCGGCAAGCGTCCCCGCGCCACGCTGACACCCTCGCTTGCGCTCAAGGAGGGCAAGCCGTTCCTGGTTTTTTCCGTTCAGGGCGGCGACACCCAGGACCAGAACCTGCTGCAGTTCTTCCTCAACGTCGTCGAGTTCAACATGACCATCCAGGAAGCGAGCGAGGCAGCCAACATCACGAGCTACCAGATGCGCGACTCCTTCGGCCAGCACCAGTCCTTCCCCGGGCGGCTCACGCTCAATACCGCAACGCCTCCGTGGGTACGCAAGCAGCTGACCGAAATGGGCTACGCGCTCGAGTTCGAGGAACGCACCTCCGGCCCCCTCACCGCGATCTTCGTCGATCGCAAGCACGGCACGCTGTGGGGCGCCGCGAGCAACTACGGCCAGGACTACGGCATCGGCTGGTGAGGTGCAGCGCCGGCCAACTGTGACTTCCTCCACAGTTCCGCGGGC
>DATIZW010000176.1:0-7362 GCA_035516875.1 Steroidobacteraceae bacterium | reverse complement strand
CGCTCCTCCTGCACCAGCACATTGAACGTGCGGCACGCCGCACCGAGCTGCATCACTTCGAGCCCGATGCGCCGTTGCGCGAACGCACCGCGCACTGCAGCACTGGCAAAGCGCTGCGTCGGACCGGTGCCGATCAGCACTACTTCCGGCGCGAGCGCGAAGATCGTCTCGAGGTGAGCGCTCGTCAGCGCGGCGAACGTGCCCGGCTCCCACTCCGTGATCAGTCGCTCCGCTGTGACGATACAGCTGCGGGCGATGCACTGCTCGGCGATGCGCAACGCGGTCGCGGAGTAGCTGCGGATCAGATTCGCCTGCAAAGGCGGTTCGAGGGTGAACTTCACCTTCGGTACGATAGCGCCTCGTGCGCGAGCTCGTCATCGTGATCCCCGACCTGTACCTCAAGCCGCAGGGCAGCGGTGCAGTGCCCGCGTCCGCGCTGGCGGCCGGCCGCTTTGCCGGGCTCGAGCAGGCCGGTCGCTTCGGTGAGCGCCGCGCACTTGGCGAAGGGTGGCGCGCGTGGCTCGCGCGGCTGCTCGGGCGCGAGGAGCTCGCCGAGGTCGCACCGGCGCGCATCGCGGCGGTTGCGCTCGCCGAGCCGCAGGCTCGCTCGGGGCGCGATGTCACGTGCTGGATCGCAACGCCGCTGCATCTCACCGCGGGACTGGCGCGGGTGCATCTCGATCATCGCGGCGTCCTTGCCTTGAGCGGCGCCGAGCTGGCGACGCTTGCGGCCGCCTTCGCCGCCACGTTCGGCGCATCGGGTCATGTGCTGGCGCCGCTGCCGTCGGGGGAGCTTCTGCTGCAGACACCGGGCGTCGCGCCGCTGCGTACGGTCGAGCCCGCGCGCTGCATTGGCAGCGATCTCGCGCAGGCGCTGCCGCAGGGCGCCGCGGCCGCACCGCTGCGACGGCTGGTAGCGGAGATCGAGATGTGGCTGCACGCGCAACCGTTCAACGAGGCGCGCCAGCAGCGCCGCGAACCGCCGGTGACGACGTTGTGGCCCTGGGGTGCCGAAGGGCGGCCGCTGCCGCCTGTGGTGCCCACCCCGCGGGGCAAACTGCCGCTCGCCTATGGCCGGGATGCGTGGCTCGGGGGGTTGTGGCAATTCGAGGGCGAGGCCTGCCGCGCACTGCCTGCGCAGCTCGATGAGGTGCTCGCCGAAGCGCAGGCGCCCCGTGCGGTGCTGGTCGCGCAGGTGGCCGCTCAGTTGCAGGGCTCCCCGCACTCGAGCGCCGCCGACGCCCTCGCGCAGCTCGACGCGCGGCTCATCGTCCCGGCGGTCGCGGCGCTGCGCCACGGCCGCCTGGCGCGTGCGACGCTCATCCTCAACGATGTGCGCGTGACGCTCGGCCGCGCGAGCCGTTTCAAGCTCTGGCGGCGCCAGCGCGCCGGCCTCGCGAGCTTCGCGTGAAGGTGCGCATCGTGCGCCGGCTGCCCGCGGCCCGCACACCACCCCTCGGCGGCGCGCTGCACCCGGTGCTCGACCGAGTGTACTTCGCACGCGGCGTGCGCTCGGCGGCGGAGCTCGACACCTCCCTCGAGCGGCTGCTGCCGGTCGGGACGCTCGAAGGCGTCGCGGACGCGGTGGAGCTGCTGCTCGCGCACCGCTCGGGGCGTGTGCTGATCGTCGGGGATTTCGACGCCGACGGGGCGACCGCGAGCGCCCTCATGGTGCGCGCGCTCTCGGCCTGTGGCTTCGCCAGCGTCGATTTCCTGGTACCGAACCGCTTTCATTTCGGTTACGGGCTCACCCCCGAGATCGTCTCGCTCGCCGCCACGCGCGCGCCGACGCTCATCGTGACGGTCGACAACGGTATCTCGAGCAACGCCGGCGTTGCCGCGGCGCGTGCCCGCGGCATCGACGTACTGATCACCGATCACCACCTGCCGGGAGCCGCGCTTCCCGAGGCGAACGTGATCGTCAACCCCAACCTCAGGGAAAGCCGCTTCGGCAGCCGCGCGCTCGCCGGAGTGGGCGTGGCGTTCTACGTCATGGCCGCGGTGCGCCGCGCACTCGAGGCGCGAGAGCCCGGCAGCGCCACTGGTCCCGGCGTAGCGCAGCTGCTCGACCTGGTGGCGCTCGGCACCGTCGCCGACGTCGTGCCGCTCGATGCCAACAACCGCGTGCTCATCGCGCAGGGTCTCAAGCGCATCCGCGCCGGTCGCTGCGTAGCCGGCATCCGCGCACTCCTCGGCCTTGCCGGGCGCGGGGCGGCGGATCTGACCGCGGCCGACCTCGCCTTCGCGGTGGCGCCGCGGCTCAACGCGGCCGGACGCATCGACGATATGAGCATCGGCATTCAGTGTCTGCTCGCCGACGACGACGCCACGGCACAGCGCCTGGCACAGCGGCTCGATGCGCTCAACCAGGAGCGCCGCACGATCGAGGCGCGCATGCAGCAGGAGGCGCTCGGCGCGCTGCGTCACGTGGACCTGGAAGGCGCGGGCGGCGTGCGGCACTGCGGCCTGTGCCTCTTCGACGAGAGCTGGCACCAGGGTGTGGTGGGACTGGTCGCGAGCCGCGTCAAGGACCGGGTGCGCCGTCCGGTGATCGCCTTCGCGAGCGCCGATCAGGCGCTGCTGCGCGGCTCGGCGCGCTCGGTCGCGGGCATTCACATCCGCGACGTCCTCGATGCGATCGCCGCGCGCCGGCCCGACCTCATCAGCCGCTTCGGCGGCCACGCCATGGCGGCGGGGCTGACGCTCGAGCGCGCGAAGCTCGATGAGTTCGCGCGCGCCTTCGACGAGGAGGTGGCGCGCTGGGCGGGCGGCGCGGCGGATGCGGACGCGGTCGAGACCGACGGGGAGCTCGCCGTGAGCGAGATTGCGCTCGACACGGCGCAGGCGCTGCGTGCCGGGGGACCCTGGGGGCAGGCCTTCCCCGAGCCGAGCTTCGACGGGCTGTTCAGCGTCCGGGACGCACGCGTGATCGGCGAGCGGCATCTGAAGATGTGGGTCGAAGTGCCGCGCAGCGGCCGCTCGTTCGATGCGATTGCCTTCAACCACCTCGAGGAGGGCGTCGTGTTCGCGCCGCCCGAAGGACTCGCGCAGCTGGTCTACCGGCTGGAGGTGAACGAGTACCAGGGCGAGCGGCGGCTGCAGCTGCTCGTCGACCACCTGCTGCCCGCCGCCGCTCGCTAAAGTCGGCGCGGCGGTGCTAGCATCCGCCGCTTCGTTGCACCCGCGTGCGTGGAGCGCTATGGAAGTCAATCAGCTCAGGCGCCAGCTCAAAGACCTCAGTGAACGCGTCGCCTCCCTACGGGGGTTTCTTTGAGTACGACCGCAAACAGGAGCGCCTCGAGGAAGTGGCCCGCGAGCTGGAGGATCCGCAGGTCTGGTCGAACCCCTCGCGCGCCCAGGAGCTCGGCCGCGAACGCGCCCGACTGAGCGCCGATGTCGGTGAGATCGACCGCACCACCCAGAGCATCGGCGACGCCAGCGAGCTGCTCGAGCTGGTGGCGTCCGAGGGCGATGAGCCGGCGGCGCGTGAGATCGAGCTCGATGCGCAGCGCCTCGAGGCCGATGTGCGCCACCTCGAGCTCAAGCGCATGTTCCGCGGTGAGATGGACGCGCACAACGCTTTTCTCGATATCCAGGCAGGTGCCGGCGGTACCGAGGCACAGGACTGGGCGCAGATGCTGCTGCGCATGTACCTGCGTTGGGGCGCCACGCGCGGCTTCCGCTGCGAGGTGATCGACTCCAACCCCGGCGAGGTCGCCGGCATCAAGAGTGCGACCGTGGAAATACAAGGCGAATACGCCTACGGCTGGCTGCGCACCGAGACCGGCGTGCACCGCCTGGTGCGCAAGTCCCCCTTCGACTCGGGCAACCGCCGTCACACCTCTTTCGCCTCGGTGTTCGTCTCGCCCGAGGTCGACGACGACATCGAGATCGAGATCAACCCGGCGGATCTCAAGGTGGACGTGTACCGCTCCTCGGGTGCCGGCGGCCAGCACGTCAACAAGACCGAGTCCGCCGTGCGCATCAC
Source organism: Steroidobacteraceae bacterium (assembly GCA_035516875.1). Taxonomy (GTDB): domain Bacteria; phylum Pseudomonadota; class Gammaproteobacteria; order Steroidobacterales; family Steroidobacteraceae; genus 13-2-20CM-66-19. Next base: position 3,374 of record DATIZW010000176.1, on the reverse strand, counting down.
GCACCAGCCCACCGGCATCGTGGTCGCCTGCCAGAACGAGCGCAGCCAGCACAAGAATCGCTCGACCGCCATGAAGATGCTGAAGGCCAAGCTCTACGAGCTCGAGGTCAACAAGCGCAACGCCGCCGCGCGGGTGCTCGAGGAGTCGAAGTCCGACGTGAGCTGGGGCAACCAGATCCGCTCCTACGTGCTCGACCAGTCGCGCATCAAGGACCTGCGCACCGGGGTCGAGGTGGGCAACACCACGGCGGTACTCGACGGCGACCTCGACCAGTTCCTCGAGGCCTCGTTGAAGGCGGGCGTCTAGATGAAGCGCATGCCGACATGAGGAAGGGCAAAGATAATCCGCCGGGCGAGGGCGGCGGCCAGGGCGGCGGAAACGGCGGCGAAGAGAACAGGCTGATCGCCGAGCGGCGCGCGAAGCTCACCGCGCTGCGTCAGGCGGGCCCCGCGTTTCCCAACGACTTCCGCCGTGACGCGCTCGCCGGGCAGCTGCATGCCTCCTTCGGCGAGCGCAGTGCGGAGTGGCTCGATGCCAATCCGACGCGGGTGAAGGTCGGCGGCCGACTGTTGTTTCGCCGCCTGATGGGCAAGGCGAGCTTCGCCAAGATCGGCGACCGCACCGGGCAGATCCAGCTCTATCTGCAGCAGGAGGCTCTCGGTTCGGCCTACGAGACCTTCAAGGGCTGGGACATCGGCGATGTCATCGGCGCGAGCGGCGTCCTGTTTCGTACCCGCACCGGGGAGCTGTCGGTGCGCGTCGAGGCGCTCACGCTGCTCGTCAAGTCGCTGCGACCATTGCCCGACAAGTGGCACGGCCTGGCCGATACCGAGACGCGCTACCGCCAGCGCTACGTCGATCTGATCGTGAGCGAGCAGACCCGTCAGGTGTTTCGCACCCGTACGCGCATCGTGCGCTACTTGCGCGACTTCCTCGATGCGCTCGACTTTCTCGAGGTGGAGACGCCGATGATGCAGCCGATCCCCGGCGGGGCGGTGGCGCGGCCTTTCCGCACGCACCACAACGCGCTCGGTCTCGACATGTACCTGCGCATCGCGCCCGAGCTCTACCTCAAGCGCCTGATCGTCGGCGGCCTCGAGCGCGTCTACGAGATCAACCGCAACTTCCGTAACGAAGGGCTCTCGACGCAGCACAACCCCGAGTTCACGATGCTCGAGCTGTACCTGGCGTACGCCGACTATCGCGATCTGATGGAATGGGTCGAGAAGGCGATCCGCGGTCTCGCCGACACGCTGAACGGCACGCAGCAGCTGACCTACCAGGGGCGCGTCTACGACCTCTCCCGGCCTTTCCGCCGCCTCACCGTCGAGCAGGCGATCATCGAGTACAACCCCGGGATCGATCCGCTGTCGCTGCGTGACCTCACCTACCTGCGCAAGCGCTGCGAGCAGCTCGGCCTCAAGGTCGAGCCGCACGACGGCCCGGGGAAGCTGCAGATCGGCATCTTCGAGAAGACGGCGGAGATCGCGCTTCTCGACCCCACCTTCGTATATGGCTATCCGGCAGAGGTCTCACCGCTGTCGCGGCCGAACGATGCTGATCCGTTTATCGCCGACCGCTTCGAGTTCTTCCTCGCCGGCCGCGAGATCGCCAACGGCTTCTCCGAGCTCAACGACCCGGAGGAGCAGGCGACGCGCTTTCGCGCCCAGGCGGCGCGCAAGGAGGGGGGCGATGAGGAGGCGATGTTCTACGACGCCGACTACGTACGCGCGCTCGAGTACGGCATGCCGCCCGCCGCAGGCCTCGGCGTCGGCATCGACCGTCTGGTGATGTTCTTCACCGACTCCCCCTCGATCCGTGACGTCATTCTGTTTCCCCACATGCGGCCGGAAGCCGGATCGATTCAGTCCGGGAGCGAGTAGGGCAGCTCGAGCTGTTGCGCGTCGAGCGCCGGTGCGGTTCGGGCGGCGTCCGCAGCCCGCTCCCCCGCCGTCGCGCTCTCAGCGCTCGCCATCGTCGTCACGGCGAGAAACTCGGTCCGCCCGTCCGCATGAGCGGCGACGCGCACCACGCGGAAGCTGCGGCCATCGGGTAGGATGCCGGAGTCGGCGGGCTTGAGCTGCGACGGTTGCGTGGTGAGGAAGCGCTGCATGCGGCGCTTGATGCGGCCGCGGTAATGGGCACGTGCGATGACCTCCTGTCCCGTGTAGCAGCCCTTGTCGAAGGCGATCGCCCCGAGCACATCGAGGTTCAGCATCTGCGCGACGAATTCCTCGGAGGTGGCCCCATACACCTGCGGCTCGCCGGCGGCGATCGCGACTTGCTGCCACTGCGCGGCGAGCGCCGGGGAGCCGTCAGTTGCAGGCTGCTGCCCCGCGGGACTCACCACCAGAAAGCGCGGCGATTCGCCGGCGAGGCGTACCACGATCGCTCCGTCGACCTGCGCCGCGCGGTCTGCCTGCTGCGGCAACGCGGGAAAATCTGCGGCGACCGCGCCCGTGAAACCCGCGATCGCCCACAGGCCCGACTCGTCGGCGAGCTTCACCTTGGCACGCAGGATGAATTTTGTGAGCCGCTGCATTACCGGCGCGACGAGCTCGCGCGGCAGGATGGCGAGGAGGTCATCGCCGGCCACGTGCACCAGCCGCGGCACTGCGATCACCCGTCCCTGCGGGTTGTGGTAGCCGGCCAGGAGCGAGGAGGCGAGAGAGAGCCGCGCGAGGTCATTCGAAAGCTGACCTTGAAGGAAGGACACGACGTCGGCGCCACGCGCGCGCAGCACTCCTAGGGAGTCGAGCGGGAGGAGCTTGCAGTCGCTGAGCATGTCAGTTGACCGTTGTTTTTCCTAAACTTTTCATGGCCGCTAAGTGTGAAATCTGGCAGACTTAATAGGTATGCTGCCGTCCGATCCCAAGAGCCCGCCCGAGCGAGCGCCGGCCGAGCCCGTCGCGCCTCGGACGGCTGATTCGACGCAGCCCCCGGCGGTTCGCGCGCCGCCCACGAGGCCCTGCCGCGAGGTTGGCGGCCCCACCGGCCCAGAGCCCACGCGCTTCGGCGACTGGGAAAAGAACGGCCGCTGCATCGATTTTTAGTCTATGCCGACGCGCCCTCTGTCGCCGCACCTGTCGGTCTACCAGATGTCCCGCTACACACTGGCGACGTCCATCTTCAATCGTCTCACCGGTCTCGCCCTGTCGGCAGGGCTGCTGCTGCTGGTGTACTGGCTGCTCGCGGTCGCAGCCGGCGCACGCACCCACGCACGCGCCGCGCAGCTGCTCTCGCTACCGCTCATGAAGCTCGTCTACCTCGCGCTGATCGTCGCGTTCTCGTACCACCTGGTGGCCGGCATCCGCCACCTGGTGTGGGACAGCGGGCGCGCGCTCGAGCGTGCGCAGTCGCGTCGCAGCGCGTG
>DATIZW010000175.1:0-11618 GCA_035516875.1 Steroidobacteraceae bacterium | reverse complement strand
GACGGCAGCGACATCGAGGCGCGCTCGCGCATGCTGGCCGCGGCGAGCATGGGGGCGACGGCATTTCAGAAGGGGCTCGGGGGCGTGCATGCCATTGCGCATCCGGTGGGGGCTCACTTCAACACGCACCACGGTCTCACCAACGCGGTGCTGCTCCCCTATCTTCTCGTGCACAACCGCGCGGCGATCGAGCCACGTCTCGCGGTCATCGCCCGGACGTTGAGCCTGGCCGGCGAGCCGTTCGCCGCGTTCTTCGACTGGATCCTCGGCTTCCGCCAGCGCTTGAGGATTCCGAACTCGCTCGCGGAGCTCGGCGTCACGCTGCGCAACCCCGAGACCATCGGCGAGGAAGCCGCGCACGATCCATGCGCGGCCGGCAATCCGCTTCCGACCGACGCGAAAGGCTACGCGCGCATCTTCCGCTCGGCGGTCGCGGGTGATCTCACGCTCCGCGGCTGAGCCTCGCACCCGGCGGGGTCATCCCGCCGCAAGTGCGCGAGCCACCGCCCGGGTGAGCTTCTCGACGAGCTCCGCGAGCTCGCTCTCGCTCGCGTTGTAAGGGGGGGCGACGATGATCGTGTCCCCCTTCACCCCGCCGACATTACCGGCACACGGATAGCAGATCAGCCCCTCGGCCAGCGCCTCACGGCCGATTACATGGCTCAGGGTCCGCTCGGCCGGAAACGGCTCCCGGCTGGCGCGATCGCGGACGAACTCGATGCCGATCAGGAACCCGCGGCCGCGCACGTCGCCGACTTCCGCGAATGGCTCGAGCGCCCGGCGCAGCTCGCGGCGCAGCGGCTCGCCGCGGCTGCGCACCCGCGCGACCAACGACTCGCGCTCGATGATGCGCTGGACTGCAAGAGCGGCGGTGCACGCGGCCGTATGCCCCGAGTAGGTGTGTCCGGTGAGGATCACTCCGTGCGCGGAGAGAATCGTGTCACCGAGCTCCTGGCGGACGATGGTCGCGGCAAGCGGGATGTAGCCGGCCGCGAGTCCCTTGCCGACTGCCATGATGTCGGGAACGATGCCATCGTGCTCGAGGGCGCGCCATGAGCCGCATCGCCCCGCGCCGCACATCACCTCATCCGCGATCAGCAGTACGTCGTGCCGCTCACAGACCGCCCGGATCGCACTCGCGTAACCCTCAGGAGGGGGCACCGCGCCGCCGGCGGCCCCGACCACCGGCTCGAAGACGAACGCCGCGACGCGCTCCGGGCCGAGTTGAGTGATGCGCGCATCGAGCTCCTCGGCGAGCGCCGCCGTCAGCTCGCCCGCCGGCAGGTCGCGCAGCGGACGGTAGGCATTGGCCGCGGACACGAACGACACGTCGAGGAGGCTTCCCTCGAACGGTCGCCGACGCTCGAGGAAGCCCGACAGTGACAGAGCACCGAGCGTATTGCCGTGGTAGGAGCGCTCACGGGCGATGAAGCGCTTTTTCCCGGGCAGCCCACGGGCGTCCCAGTACTGCAGTGCCACCTTCATGGCCGACTCCATCGCTTCCGAGCCGCTGCCCGAGTACACGATGTGCGCGAAGGCCGGCCCACACAGGCGTAGCAGCAGGCTCGTCAGCTCCTCGAGGGGCTCACTGGTGAAGAGATACCGATAGCCACAGGCTACCTGCGCGAGCTGCGCGCTGATCGCCGCGTTCACCTCGCGATTGCCGTGACCGATGCTGAAGGCAGCCGGACCGCCGGAGCCGTCCAGGTAGCGCCGCCCCTGCGCATCGTAGACATAGCTGCCCTCGCCCCGCACGATGCGGGGCAGCGTTCCCATTCCCCAACCCACCGCGCGACTTGTCGTCATCTGACCAGCGCACCTCTTCTGAGCGCAGAGCTGCAATATACAGGGGTTCATACCCGGCGCCGCTTGCGCCGCGCGCTCGCGCGGGCGGCAATGCTTTGGCGCTATGCTTGCCGCCATCACCTCGGTGCAGGCGGGCGTCTCAAGGGGCAGTCGTGATATCCACTGCGGTCTTCATCACCTGCGCCGTCACCGGCTCGGGCGATACGGTGCGGAAGAATCCCAGGGTTCCCGTCACCCCCGAACAGATCGCTGCCGCGGCGCTCGAGGCGCATGCGGCCGGTGCCGCGATCGTGCACCTTCACGTGCGCGATCCGGCCTCGGGCGCCCCGAGCCGGGATCCCTCGCTCTTTCGCGAGGTGTTCGAGCGTATCCGCGCCCGCAATGACGAGGTCATCATCAACCTCACCGGCGGAATGGGCGGCGACCTGCTGCTCGGGCCCGACGATGCGCCGCTGCAATTCGCCGCGGGAACCGATTTCGTCGGTCCGCAGCAGCGCATGGCGCACATCAGCGCGCTACGCCCCGAGATCGGCAGTCTCGACTGCGGATCGCTCAACTTCGACGAAGCGCTCTACGGGACAACGCCGCGCTACCTGCGCGCCATGGCCCAGGAGTTTCGCCGGCGCGGCGTGCGCCCCGAGATCGAGGTCTTCGAGCTCGGTCATATCGAGCTCGCCAGGCAGCTGATCGCCGAAGGACTCTTCGAGTCACCCGCGCTCTTCCAGCTGTGTCTCGGGATCCGCTACGGTGCGCCGGCCACGGCAGAAGCGATGCAGGCGATGCGTGATGCGCTTCCGCCGGGCGTGCTGTGGTCGGCCTTCGGCGTCGGCCGGATGCAGATGCCGATGGTCGCGCAGGCGGTGCTCCTCGGAGGCAACGTACGGGTCGGTCTCGAGGACAACCTGTACCTGGAAAAGGGCGTGCTCGCGAGCAATGCCCAGCTGGTCGAGCGTGCGGTGGCCATCGTGCACATGCTGGGCGCTCACGTGCAATCCGCCGCCGAGGCTCGCGAGCGGCTGCAGCTATCGCGGCCCACGTGAGGCAACGCTGCCGGTGCCCTCTCAGAGCCGACTCAGCTCTTCGATCGCCTGCTGCCAGAGCTCGAAGGTGGCCGCGGCCACGACGCGCCCGTCGGTAACGGTGCCGAGCGGCGCACCGCGCCAGTCACTCATCCTTCCCCCGGCCCCTTCGACGATCGGAATCACGGCCATGAAATCGTGGGGCTTCAGCTGCACTTCGATGACGAGATCGCAGTAACCGCCGGCGAGCATCCCATAGAGGTAGCAATCGCCGCCGAAGCGGCGCAGCGCCGCCCGCGAGCTCAGGCTCTCGAAGTGCCGCCGCTCTTCGGCACTGAAGGTCTCGGTAGTCGTCGTGTAGACGATCGCCTGGGAGATCGTGCGGCACGCGCTGGTCCTCACCGGCCGCTCATTGAAGAGCGTCGGACGGCCCTCGCAGCCCACCCAGCGCTCGGCGAGCGCCGCTGCCTCGAGCACGCCGAGCACCGGCCGGCCGTTGTGCATGAGCCCGATCAGCGAGCCGAACAGCGGAAATCCGCTGATGAAGCTCTTGGTGCCGTCGATCGGGTCGAGCACCCAGGTGAACTCACCGCTCCCTTCCGGGGCGAACTCCTCGCCCCGCATGGCATGCCCGGGGAAGGTTGCGCGGATCATGCGGCGCATTTCCGTCTCGATGGCGCGATCGGCGATGGTGACCGGAGTGCCGTCGGGCTTGCGCTCGACATCGATCGAGCGGCGGAAGTACTCGCGGGTAATGGCGCGCGCCACATCGGCGAGCTGCCCGGCGAGCACCAGGGCGCGGGCGCAGTCCGGGTGTTCGGCGAAGCTCATCGGCTGTGCCCCGACGGCCGAGGCCTCAGCGACGCGCGCGCGCGTATGGCAGGACCTGCAGCTCCAGCCAGTTGCGCAGTTCCGCAAGCCTGCATGACTCCTCCTGCATGGCAGGTCCGAGGCCATGCTTCCACGTCAGCCGGCGATCGCGCGGATCGCGCGTCAGGCCCCGCAGGTCGGCGACAAACGCCTCGAGCTCGGGACGGTCGGCAAACAGCTGCTCCTCGATCAGCACCGCACCGTAGCGCAGCGCCGTGGCCGCAATTTCATCGAAGCTGTATTCGGGGTGATACTGCACGCCCCAGAACGTGGCGGCGCCGCGCCGCAGCTCGAGCGCCTGCACGCCCATATCGTTACGCGCCAACACCACCGCGCCGTCCGGAAGCTGCTCGACATCGTCGCGGTGCACCGTGATCGCCTCGAACACTGCCGGCTTGCCGGTGAACATCGGGTGCCGCCGGCCCTGCTCGGCGAGCTCGATGCGCCGTGCGAATCCAAACTCCCGGCCGCGCGGGTTGCGGCGAATGCGCCCGCCCGCGGCGCTTACCGCCACCTGCAGCCCCCAGCAGCTGCCGAAGAACGGCACACCCGCCTCGAGCACGGCACGCGCGAGCTCGACCTGCCGCTCGATATGTGCGCCTCCTTCGTAGACGTTCAACGCCGAACCGGTGATCGCCGCGCCGTCGTAGCCGGCCACGCCGGCGGCGGACGGGAAACGCACTTCCCCGTCTGCGGGCCGCACGATGTCGCAGTGTACCGTCGCCAGGCTTTGCAGCACCTGCGCGTAGCCCTCGCCCGAGGGCCGGCCGCCGGCGGCCACCTGCTGTGCGCGGGTGGCGGCGCGGTTGCCGTCGATCACCAGGATCGCAGCTTCGGTCATGTCAGGAATGCTCGGCCGTCCGCGGCGGAACCGCAACGCCCTTCTTCTCGAGGAGCGCGCGCAGCACGTCGGGTCGGTCGCTGATCATGCCGTCCACACCAAACTCGAGCAGCCGCTCCATGTCCGCAGGCTCATTGACTGTCCACGGAACCACGCGCAGGCCGAGTGCGTGCGCCTGCTCGACCCGCAGCGCATCGAGGTCGAGATAGCCCGGCCCCCAGGTACCGGCTCCCGAGGCCTTGACGAGTCGGGGGACCGAGCCGCCGAAGTCCGCCGGATCAAGCCCAGCGAGCCACGGTGAGGGCCGCGGCGAGCCGCTGCGCACCGTATCCTCGCCGGGCTGCTCGTCGGTGAGGGCCGCCGTTGCGACCTGGCGCATCAGCTGCTGCATGGCGCGCAGCACCCGCCAGTCGAAAGCGAGCACGGTGACGAGCGCGCCGGTGCCGGTGCGCTCCACATCCAGCTGCAGCGCCCGCGCAAACGGTTCGGGCGCGAGTGCCCGTTGCGGCTGCTCCGGGAAGGTCTTCACCTCGACCGCGACCCGTACCCGGCCGCGGCCGCGGGTGCGAACCAGCGTCAGCACGTCGGTGAGGCGCGGAATGCGCTGCCCGTCGAAGGGCTGCTGCTGCGGGAAGCGCGCGGCGTACGGGCTCCCTGGGCGCAGCCGTCCGACGTCGTAGGACTGCAGCTCCTCGTAGGTCAGGGTGTTGACGGCCGGACCCGGCCCGGTGAGGAAACGTCCGCTGGCGTCGCGGGTGCAGTCGGGATTGAGCTCCGGGTCATGCGTCACCACGACCACCCCGTCACGGGTCACCGCGCAATCGAGCTCGAGCGCGCTGACGCCGAGCTCCATCGCGTGAGTGAATCCCGCCAGGGTGTTTTCGGGCCACAGACCCCGTGCGCCGCGGTGACCCTGCAGGTCAAACATGAGGGTACGTACCCGCAGCCGTATTCCGAGTTGACGTCCGCTTGTGCTATTAGAGTCACATTGAGACTATCGCGGCAAAAACTTGCCTGTCAACGTGACGGCGATTGCCGAGAAAGGCACGCGGCACATGATCTCCAGCTCCGGTCGATGGCACGCGGCAGCGCCGCTGCCGCTGCTCGTGGCACTCGCAATGCTCGCCGCACCGCTTGCGCGCGCTGACGACAGCAAGGTGCTGCGCATCATCAGCTGGGCGGACTACGTGCCTGCCGACGTCATTGCCGCCTTCAAGAGTGAAACCGGCATCCAGGTACAGGTCACGCTGTCGAACAACGAGGAAATGATCTCCAAACTGCGCGCCACCGGCGGCGCGGGGTTCGACCTGGCCCAGCCGTCGCAGGACCGCATCTTCGGCGCGCAGCAGGAGTTCCGCATCTACAAGCCGCTCGATACCAGCAAGGTGCGGCTGGAGGAATTCGTGCCCGAGCTGCTCGAGACGGTGAAGAAGAACGCGACGCTCGACGGCAGGCTCTACGGCCTGCCCTACGTGTGGGGCACCGAAGGCCTGGTCTACAACTCCAAGCGCACTACGATCGGCGATTACCGCGACCTGTGCAAGCCCGAGCTGCGCGGACGCGCCGCGGTGCGGCTCAAGCGTCCGACGCTCATGGCGTTCGCCTTCGCGCTGGGCAAGGACCCCTTTGCGCTCTACGGCAACACCAAGGCCTACAGTGCGCTCATGGACGAGGTCGGTCGGACGCTCGCGGCCTGCAAGCCAAACTTCCGCTTCTTCTACGACAACAAGGACCAGCTGCTGAACGGCATGCGCTCGGGTGAGGTCTGGGCGGCGATGATGTGGGACTCGGGTGGGTGGTTGCTCAATCGCGAGAATCCCGACATCCACTTCATCAACCCGCGCTCGGGCGCGATCGCCTGGATGGACACGTTCGCTTTGCCGGCGCGCGGCCGCAACGACGCCGGCGCTTACGCGTGGATCAACTTCGTGATGCGCCCCGAGATGGCCGCGCGGGTCGCCAAATCCATCGGCAACTTCACCGCCGCCAAGGGAGCCGACCAGCTCATGGACCCGCGCGTGCGCGCGCAGTTCGCTGCCACCTTCCCCGACGGCCTGAAGAACATCCGCTGGTACCCCGCAATACCGCCCGGTCTCGAGGAGATCGAGGGCGCGGTGCTCGATCGCGTCAAGGCCGCCGATTGAGTATGCCTACGAGTGTCGCAGCATCGTCGGCGACGCCCGACCTCGAGGTGCGCGGCGTGGTCAAGCGCTTTGACGCTCACGTCGCCGTTGACCAGCTGTCGTTCAGCGTTCAGCGCGGCAGCTTCTTCTCGATCCTCGGCCCCTCCGGGTGCGGCAAGACGACGTTGCTGCGGATGATCGCCGGGTTCATTCAGCCCGATGGCGGCGAGATCGCCATCGGCGGGCGCAGCATGGCACAGGTGCCACCGAACAAGCGTCCGGTCAACATGGTGTTTCAACACCTGGCGCTGTTTCCCATGATGTCGGTGGGCGAGAACGTAGCTTTCGGGCTCGCGCGGCGTGGCGTCGGCCGCGCCGAACGGTCGCGCCGCGCCGAGGCCATGCTCGAGCGTGTCGGCCTGGCGGGTGCCGCGGGCAAGCGCACCGAGGAGCTCTCGGGCGGTCAGCGCCAGCGTGTCGCCATTGCGCGCAGCATGGTGCTCGAGCCGACGCTGCTGCTGCTCGATGAGCCGCTCGGAGCGCTCGATCTGAAGCTGCGCGAACACATGAAGCTCGAGCTCAAGCAGCTGCAGAGCGCGTTCGGCACCACCTTTGTCTACATTACGCACGATCAATCCGAAGCGCTGGTCCTCTCCGATCATGTCGGCGTGATGAACCACGGCCGCTTCGAGCAGCTCGGCACGCCGCAGGAGCTCTACTACTCGCCGGCCAGCGCCTTCGTTGCCGGCTTCGTTGGCGCGAGCAACCGCCTCTCCGGCAAGGCGCTCGCCGTCGAGGGAGACTTCGTTGACTTGAGCACCCGCGAGGGCTGGGTGCTGCGCGCACGCCGCCACAGCAGCGTGGCACCCGGAGTGGATGTCGAGGCATTCGTCAGGCCGGAGGCGGCAGCGCTCGGCCGCACGCCCGGCGAGCTGCCGCAGGGGCAGCAGGCGCATCGGGGCGAAGTCACCGGTGTGCTCTTCGACGGCGCGAACTCGGTCGTGCTGCTGCGCGAGCCGGGCAGCCGCCTCGAGCTGCGCGTCGCGCTGCCGCAGACCGGAGCGTTCGCGGATCTGCAAGTCGGCGCGCCGGTCTGCTTCAGCTTCAATCCCGAGCGGGCCATCTGCTTCGCCGCGGCGAGCGAGCATGCCTGACGCTGCAGTCAGCGCCGCCACGACGCGTCGACTGCTCCTGGCGCTGCTGCTGGCGCCGGCGCTGCTGTGGCTGTTGTTGCTGATCATCCTGCCGCACCTCGATCTGGCACTGCTCTCGTTTCGCGAGCGTGTCGCTCCGCGCCAGTACGTCACGAGCCTCGCGCAGTACCGCACGTTCTTCAGCGAGCCGCTCTACTGGCACGTGTTCGTGAGAACTGCGCTGCTTGCGGCTCTGGCCACGGCACTGACGCTGCTCGTCGCCTTCCCGATCGCGTGGACGATCGCCAAGCTCGCGCGCGGTCGCATGAGTGCGCTGCTGCTGCTCGTGTGCCTCATTCCCTTTTGGGTGAGCGAGACGGTGCGCACCCTGGGGTGGATGATCCTGCTGCGCGAGTCGGGTGTGCTGCCGGCGCTCCTGGTGCATCTGCGGCTCACCGCACAGCCGGTCGAGCTGCTCTACCACGACGCCACCATCCTCGTCGGCCTCGTGTACACCTCGCTCCTCTTCATGGTGGTGCCGCTGGTCGGCAGCCTCGAGAGCCTCGACAACTCGCTCATCGAGGCCGCTTACGACCTCGGCGCCAAGGGCTGGTCGATCCTGCGTGAGATCGTCATTCCGCACGCCGCACCGGGCATCACGGCCGGCTGCATCGTGGTGTTCATGCTGACGCTCGGCAACTATCTGACGCCGACGTTGCTCGGCGGCAAGAACTCGCTGTGGTTCACGGAACAGATCTACACACAGTTCATCACCCGCTTCAACTGGGAACAGGGCGCCGCGCTCGGTTTCCTGCTGCTCGCACTGTCGACCGTCATGGTGTGGCTCGGCCTCAAGGTGAGCGGCCAGCGCTTCGCCGACGTGATGCGCCGCGCATGATCGCGACACTCCCACGGCCCGCCTGGCTGCGCGCCGCCACGACACTCTATGTCGCGGCATTCCTGATATTCCTGTTCCTGCCGCTCGTGACGGTCGCGGTCTTCGCCTTCAACAATGCCCCCTACCCTGCGCCCCCGTGGCGCGGATTCACCCTCGACTGGTTTCTCGGCAACGAGACGAGCGGGCGTGTGGGGCTATTCCGGGATGCCGAGCTCCTCGGCAGTATCTGGACGAGCACCATCGTGGCGGTGTGGGTGACTGCACTCTCGGTGGTGGTCGGCACGGCGAATGCATTTCTCATGGAGCGCGCACAGTTCCCGGGCAAGAGCGCCCTGTCGCTGCTCATGCTCACGCCGCTCGTCATTCCCGGAGTGATTCTCGGCATTTCGATCCTGGCGTTCGCCAGCCGTGTGGCGGACCTGTGCGGCGATCTGTTCGGCATCGAGGCGGATTTCCTGCGCCCGGGACTGCCGCTCGTAGTCGCGGGGCAGTTCTCGTACATCGTCGCGATATCGACCCTCACCATCAGCGCGCGCCTGAAGCGCTTCGACCACACCCTCGAGGATGCGGCGCTCAATCTCGGCGCATCCCACGCCGCCGTACTCCGGACTATCACGCTGCCATATCTACGGCCGGCGCTGATCGGCTCAGCGGCGATCGCTTTCCTCATGTCGTTCGAGAACTTCAACACGACGCTCATGCTGGTCGGCAGCGACCCACCCCTGACGATCATGATGTACGGCCGCATGCGCGAGGGTGCCACCCCGGTGCTCAACGCGGTGAGCCTCTTCCTGATGGTGGCATCCGCGCTCATTGCACTCGTGCTGATCCGTCGCGGCAGGCGGCCGGAAAGCGGCTGAAGCGCGGCAGCGCGGGCAGCGAGCGCCAGGCGATGCCGTCCCGAGCGGCGGGCGCGAACCGATTTGAAATCCGCACACGTCCGACGGTAGTGTGAGTCGCAGGGCCCTCTGGCTCACCCTGGGACGGTGTATGCGACTCGCAATCGTCGGGCAGCAGGCTTTCGGCAAGAGCGTCCTCGAGGCATTCATCGCCCGCGGAGCGACGGTTGCCGGCGTGTTCTGCGCGCCGGAAAAGGCCGGCGCAAAGGCCGATCCGCTGCGAGTCTCGGCGGAGGAACGCGGTGTGCCGGTCTTCCAGCTCGAATCGCTACGCGGAGCGGCGGCGGCGCAGACGCTGCGGAGCCTGGACGTCGATCTCGGCGTCATGGCCTATGTCCTGCAGTTGGCGCCCCTCAGCTTCATCGGCGTTCCGAGGCATGGAACCATCCAGTACCACCCCTCGCTTCTGCCCCGCTACCGCGGACCGAGCTCGATCAACTGGCCGATCATCAAGGGTGACCGTGAGACGGGACTTACGATCTTCCGTCCGACGGAAGGGCTCGACGAAGGGCCGATCATTCTGCAAAAGACGGTCCCCATCGGTCCGGATGACACGCTCGGCACCGTGTATTTCGACCGTCTCTTTCCGCTGGGTGTCGAGGCGCTCCTCGAGGCCGCCGACCTCGTCGTGGCCGGCCGTCACCAGGAAATTGAGCAGCGCGAGGAGCTTGCGACCTACGAGGGCTGGTGCCGCGACCCCGAAGCTCAGATCAACTGGCACGCGCACCTCGATCAGGTCTACGACCTGATTCGGGGCTGTAACCCCTCACCCGGCGCCTGGACGACCGTTCGCGGGCGCAGGGTAAGGATCTACGACGTTACGAGGCACCACACGAGAACCTACGCCGCAGTCGTGGGCAAGCCCGGCGAAGTCTGTGCGATCGACCCCGAGACCATCGCGATCGCACTTCAGGGTGGTCGACTCGAATTGCGCACGGTGCGGATCGAGGCGGGCGCGAAGACCCCTGCCGGAGCGCTGACTGCTGCCTTCAATCTCGCGGTCGGAATCCCCTTTGAGTCCCACGCCAGCTGACCGGCGCCGAACGCCCCCGTGACCGTTCAGGCGGCCCGCCGACCCGGATCGTAATCGCCACCATTGGGAACCCGGCCCCCGGGAACGCCCACTGTGCGTTGCAGCACCGCCCCCGGATCGCAGGAATTGTACGGCTGTGTAAACATCGGTGGTGCTGCTTCGTTTGAGAGTATTCGGGGTCTTGCAGCAGGCGGACCCCAGGGAAGGGATAAAGAGCGCACGGGTCGAGTATGGTGCGCAGATTCACTACATTCACCGGTGTAGAACTCACCGGTGTACCGGTGGCCCACCACTTCGGGTGCGGCCGGCGTGGAGCAGCGCAACTTTTGAGAATGCCGGGATGGCGGCTGTCCGTGAATGGCAGCGGCCGACCCATGCCAGGGGGTGACTCATGACTACGAAAGCTCTCACGACCGTGACGGTGCTGATGGCCCTCGCAGGATCCGCCGCGGTCACTGCGCAGCAGTCGTCGACGTACCAGCAGCCGGCGCCGAATTATCAGCAGCCACCACCTAACTACCAGCAGCCGGCACCAAACTATCAACAGCCGCCTCCGGGCTATCAGCAGCCGGCCACGAACTATCCGTCGCCGGGGTATCAACAGCCGCCGTCGAATTATCAGCAGCCGGCAACGAACTACCAGCCGCAGCCGGGCTATCAACCGCCGCAACAGGGTTATCAGCAAGCGGGATCCCAGCAGTCCTACCAGCATCCGAATTACCAGCAGCCCAACTACCAGCAGCCCAACTACCAGCAGCCCAACTACCCGCAGCCGAGCTATCAGCAGCCACCGTCGGCTCGTTCGGCGACGCCCAACTACCAGGCTCCGCCGCCGGGGTATCAGACGTCGCAACCGTCCTATCAGCAGTCAGCGCCCAGCTACCAGCAGGCACCCTCGACGAACTACCAGCCCCTGCCCAACTACTCGCCGACCGCCACGCAGCCCGCGTCGAGCTACAGACCTCAGCCTTCGAGCTACACGCCTGCACCGCAGCC
>DATIZW010000174.1:0-10047 GCA_035516875.1 Steroidobacteraceae bacterium | reverse complement strand
CCGATCCATCACCACTTCGAGCTCAAGGGCTGGGCTGAGCCGAAGGTGATCGTCCGCTTCTGGATCATCTCGCTGCTGCTCGTGCTCGCCGGGCTCGCGACACTGAAACTGCGATGAGCGCTGCCACACAGGATGCGCCGTACGCCGTGATCGTGGGGTTGGGAGCCACGGGGCTCTCCTGCGCGCGCTATCTGCGCGCGCACGGCTGGCGGCTCGCGGTCACCGACACGCGCGCCGCTCCCCCGCAGCTGCCGGCCCTGACGGCGCTCGATGCAGGCATCCCGCTACGCCTCGGTGGCCTCGATCCCTCGCTGCTCACCGACGCGGTGTGCGTGGTCGCCTCGCCCGGCGTGCCCCTCAGCGCGCCGTTCTTCGCCGAGGCGCGGCGGCGGGGCTTGAGCATCGTGGGCGACATCGAGCTGTTCGCACGCGCCGCCGAGGCTCCGGTCGCCGGCATCACCGGCACCAACGGCAAGAGCACGGTGACGGCGCTGCTCGCGCGCATGGCGGAGCGCGCCGGCCTCAAGGTGCGTTGCGGCGGCAATCTCGGCGAGCCGGCGCTCGATCTGCTCGGCCGCGATACGCAGCTCTACGTGCTCGAGCTCTCGAGCTATCAGCTCGAGACCACGACGTCGCTCGCGTGTCGCGCGGCGACGGTGCTGAACGTCAGCCCCGATCATCTCGATCGCTATGACTCGCTCGCGAGTTACGCCGCAGCCAAGGCGCGCATCTTCGCCCGCTGCGACACCGCGGTCATCAACCTCGACGATCCGCTGGTCGTCGCCATGCCGCGCCTCGCGCGCCGCACGCTGTCCTTCTCGCTGCGCGCGAGCATCGGGGCCGACTACGCAGTCGCGCTCATCCGGGGCGAATGCTGGCTGACACGCGGCGCGGCGCCGCTCCTCGAGGTGGCCAGCTTACGCATCAGGGGGCTGCACAACGCCGCCAATGCACTCGCGGCGCTTGCGCTCGGTGAGGCCTTGAGTCTGCCGCTGCCTGCAATGCTCGCCGAGCTCACCGCCTTCACGGGCCTGCCGCATCGCTCACAGTGGGTCGCCGACGTCAATGGCGTGAGCTATGTCGATGACTCCAAGGGGACCAACGTCGGTGCGACGCTCGCCGCCGTGGCCGGCATGCCCGGACCGCTGGTGATCATCGTCGGCGGGGAAGGCAAGAACCAGGACTTCGCGCCGCTCGCCGCGGCCTTTCGCGGCAAGGTGCGCCACGCGCTGCTCATCGGGCGCGATGCGCCGCGCATCGCGCGCGTACTCGAGGGGGTATGCCCGCTCGAGGGCTGTGCAACGCTGCCCCAGGCCGTGCAGGCCGCGGCGCGCGCCGCGCAGCCCGGCGACACCGTGCTTCTCTCCCCGGCGTGCGCGAGCCTCGACATGTTCCGTGACTATGCGCACCGCGGCGACGTGTTCGCCCAGGCCGTGCAGGAGCTCGCGGCATGAGCCACGTCGCCACTGCCGCGCTCGCCGGACTCACGCGTGCTCAGGGGCGCACCGGCGCGGTGCACCTCGATCCGGTGACCCTCGGGCTCGCGCTCGGCATTTCGCTGCTCGGGCTCGTGATGGTGACTTCGGCCTCAGTGTCGATCGCCAGCCAGGAGTCCGGGCAGCCGTTCCTTTACCTCGAGCGCCAGCTGCTGCTCACGCTGATCGGCGCGGGCTGCGCGGCGCTCGTGTTCTGCATCCGCACGGAGTTCCTCGAGCGCGCCTCGGTGTGGCTGCTCGTGGCGGCGATCGTGCTGCTGGTGATGGTACTCATCCCCGGACTCGGGCATGCGGTGAACGGCAGCCGTCGCTGGCTGCGCATCGCGGGCGTCAACTTCCAGGTGTCGGAGCTCGCGCGTGTGCTGGTTCTCATCTACATCGCCAGCTACGCGGTGCGGCGCGAGGCGGAGCTGCGGGAGTCCTTCGGCGGGCTGGTGAAGGCGCTCGGGCTGCTGTTTGGCGTGAGCGTACTGGTGCTGATCGAGCCGGACTTTGGCGCTGCGACGGTGCTCTTCGCCACGGGCTTTGCGCTGCTGTTCCTCGCCGGTGCGCGGCTGCGCTACGTGATCGCCATGACGGCGATCGCCGCGGCCGGGTTCGCGGTTCTCGCGGTGAGCGCCAGCTACCGCCTGCGCCGCCTCACGACCTTCCTCGACCCCTGGGCGGACCCCTACAACAGTGGTTTCCAGCTCACGCAATCGTTGATCGCTATCGGCCGCGGCCAGTGGTTCGGTGTCGGACTCGGGGACTCGGTGCAGAAGCTGTTCTACCTGCCGGAGGCGCACACCGACTTCCTCTTCGCGGTGCTCGCCGAGGAGCTCGGACTCCTCGGCGTGGTGCTGACGCTCGCGCTCTTCCTCGGTCTGGTGTGGCGCAGCTTCCGCATCGCGCGCCTCGCCTCCGACGCCGGGCTCAAGTTCCCCGCCTACCTCGCCGCAGGCTTCGGCCTGTGGGTCGGCATCCAGGCGTTCATCAACATCGGCGTCAACATGGGGGTGCTGCCGACCAAGGGGCTGACGCTGCCGCTCATGAGCTACGGCCGCTCGAGCCTGATCGTGGCCCTCGCCTGGGTGGGGTTGCTGCTGCGCGTGTATCACGAGGCGATCCGCGAGCAGCGCGGCTCGGCGAGCGTGCGGGGCGCCATATGAGTCAGCCGGTACTGATCATGGCCGGCGGCACCGGCGGGCACGTGTTCCCGGGGCTGGCGCTCGCGCGGTTGCTGCGCGAGCGCTCGCTCGAAGTCGTGTGGCTCGGCACCGAGCGGGGACTCGAGTCGCGCGTCATTCCTGCCGAAGGCATTCCGATCGAGCGGCTCTCGGTGGGCGGGCTGCGTGGGAAGGGGATGCTCACCTGGCTCGGGGCGCCCTTTCGCCTCGGGCTTGCACTGCTGCAGGCGCTCGCGGTGATGCGGCGCCACCGCCCCGCGGTCGTCGTCGGACTCGGAGGTTTCGTCACCGGCCCCGGCGGGCTCGCCGCCTGGCTGACGCGACGGCCACTCCTGATCCACGAGCAGAACGCCATCGCGGGTCTCACCAACCGCATCCTCGCGCACCTCGCACGGCAGGTGCTCGAGGCGTTTCCCGGCAGCTTCGGTCACAACGTGCACGCGCGTGTCATCGGCAACCCCGTGCGCCGGGACATCAGCGCGCTGCCGCCACCGGCGGTGCGCTTCGCCGGGCGCGTCGGACCGCTGCGCCTGCTGGTCATCGGCGGCAGCCAGGGGGCGACCCGGCTCAACGCCGTCGTGCCCTTTGCGCTGAAGCGCCTTTCTGCCTCGATCGCCTTCGACGTGCGACATCAGGCCGGTGAGCGCTGGATCGAGGCCGGGCGCGCCAGCTACGCACAGGCCGGGGTGCGCGCCGACGTACGCCCGTTCATCGAGGACATGAGCGAGGCGTACGGCTGGGCCGATCTCGTCATCTGCCGCGCCGGGGCGCTCACGGTCTCGGAGCTCGCCGCCGCCGGCATTGGCGCGATCCTCGTGCCGTTCCCGGGCGCGGTCGACGATCATCAGGCCTGCAACGCGCGCTTCCTGGTGCGCGCGGAAGCGGCGGTGCTGATCGCCGACCGCGAGCTCACCGAGGAGCGTCTCGCGGGGGAGCTCGAGCGGCTCGGCGCCGGGCGCGGGAAGCTCCTGGCGATGGCCGAGCGCGCGCGGGTGCTCGCCATGCCCCGCGCCGCCGATGAGCTCGCCGCTTCGTGCCTGGCACTCGCACGGAGTGCCGCATGAGCGCCGAGCGCCGCACGCTTCCCGAGCGCGCACCGCAGGAGCGACGCCTCGTGCCGGAGCGGCGCGATCGCATGCGCCGGATCAACACCATTCACTTCGTCGGCATCGGCGGCAGCGGCATGAGCGGCATCGCCGAGGTGCTGCTGAACCTCGGCTACCAGGTGCAGGGGTCCGACGCCCGCGCCAGCACCGTGACGCAGCGCCTCGCGGGCCTCGGCGCGCACATCAGCATCGGCCACGCGGCCGCCAACATCGCCGGCGCCGACGTGGTGGTCGCCTCCGGCGCCGTGCCGCGCGACAACCCGGAGATCGCCGCCGCGCTCGCCCGGCGTATCCCGGTGGTGGCGCGTGCCGAGATGCTCGCCGAGCTGATGCGCTTTCGCTACTCGATCGCGGTGGCCGGTACGCACGGCAAGACCACCACCACGAGTCTCATCGCCAGCATCCTCTCGGAGGGGGGCGAGGATCCGACCTACGTGATCGGCGGGCGCCTGAAGAGCGGCGCGAGCAACGCGCGCCTCGGGGCGGGCCGTTACCTGGTCGCGGAGGCCGACGAGAGCGATGCCTCCTTCACGCACCTGCAGCCGCTCATCGCCATCGTCACCAACATCGACAACGATCACCTCTTCACCCACGGCGGGGACTTCGGCCTCCTCAAGCAGAGCTTCCTCGACTTCCTGCACAACCTGCCGTTCTACGGCCTCGCGGTGCTGTGCGCCGATGACCAGCACGTGGGCAGCATCGTCCAGGAAGTGGGACGGCCGATCCTCTCCTACGGGCTGAGCGCCGGGGCCGACGTGCGCGCCCTGCGCCTCAGCGCGGCCGGACTGCAGACGCGCTTCGAGGTGGCGCGCGCGCAGCGCCCGCCGCTCGCGGTGACCCTCAACCTGCCCGGGGTGCACAACGTGCGCAACGCGCTCGCCGCGATCGCGGTCGCCACCGAGCTCGGCATCGACGATCAGGCCATGTTGCGCGCGCTCGGCGGCTTTCAGGGGATCGACCGGCGCCTGCAGCACATCGGCGATGTGCTCACCGCCGTCGGCCGCGTCAGCATCATCGACGACTACGGTCATCACCCCACCGAGATCGCCGCGACGCTGGAAGCAGTCCGCCAGGGCTACCCCGGCCGGCGCGTGCTGCTCGCCTTTCAGCCACACCGCTACACGCGCACCCACGACCTGATCGACGACTTCGGCCGCTCGCTCTCGCTGGCCGACGTGCTGTGCGTCACCGAGGTATACGCAGCGGGCGAGGCGCCGATCGCGGGCGCCGACGGGCGGGCCATCTGCCGCGCGGTGCGCAGCCGCGGGCAGCTCGAGCCGCTGTTCGTCGAGAAGGTGGAGGAGCTCGGCGCCGCGCTCAAGGGGCTGATTCGCGGGGGCGACGTGATCGTCGCGATGGGCGCGGGCAACATCAGTGCGGTCGCCCAGGCACTGCCCGCGCAGCTTGCGGCATTGCTGCCGCCCGGGGGGGCCGCGTGAGCGTCGCGGTGGCGCCCGAGTTCAACGCGCGTGTGCGGCGCAACGAGCCGCTCAGCCGGCATACCTCCTGGCACGTGGGGGGTCCCGCAGAGGTGTTCTTCAATCCGCGCGACGCCGCCGACCTCGCGGCGTTCCTGCGCACCGCGCCGCCGGGCGTCCCGATCCAGTGGATCGGGCTCGGCAGCAATCTGCTGGTGCGCGACGGCGGTATCCGCGGCATCGTCATCAGCACGCACGGCACGCTCGATGAGCTCAACCGGCTGAATGAGACCACGGTGCGGGCCGAGGCCGGCGTGGCCTGTGCGCGCATCGCGCGACACTGCATCCGCTGGGGCCTGGGGCCTGCGGAGTTCTTTGCCGGCATCCCCGGCACGCTCGGCGGAGCGCTCGCCATGAACGCGGGCGCCTTCGGCGGGCAGACCTGGGAGCACGTGCGCTCGGTCGAGACCATCGACCGTGCCGGGCGCACCCACACGCGGCCCCGTGGCGAGTATCGCGTCGGCTACCGCCAGGTGACCGGCCCGGCGGCGGAGGAATGGTTCATCGCCGCGGAGCTCTCTTTCGAGCGCCGTCCCGGTGCGCACGCGGGCGAGGTGCGCACGCTCCTCGCGCGGCGCAAGGCATCGCAGCCGATCGGGGAATGGAGCTGCGGGTCGGTGTTCACCAACCCGCCGGGCGATCACGCCGCGCGCCTCATCGAGGCCTGCGGGCTCAAGGGCTTCCGCGTCGGCGATGCGTCCGTGTCGCAGAAGCACGCCAACTTCATCATCAATCACGGCCATGCGAGCGCTCAGGACCTCGAGCGCCTCATTGCCCACGTGCGCGACGAGGTTGCACGGGCGCACGGCGTGAGGCTCGAACCCGAGGTGCGCATCGTGGGAGTGCCCTGAGAGCCATGCGTCTTACCTACCAACCACAATGGCTGCAGCGTGTGAGCGATCCGCGCGCCTTCGGCCGCGTCGCGGTGCTCTTTGGCGGCGATTCCAGTGAGCGGGAGATCTCACTCCTCTCGGGGCGCGCGGTGCTGGAGGCGCTCACGGCGCGCGGCGTCGACGCGCATGCCTTCGATCCGCGCGATCAGGCGCTCGCCGGATTGCTGAGCGGACACTTCGAGCGCGTGTGGATTGCGCTGCACGGACCGGGAGGCGAGGACGGCACGCTCCAGGGGGCGCTCGAGTATCTCGGCGTCCCCTACACCGGCAGCGGCGTCATGGGATCGGCCATCGGCATGGACAAGCTGCGTACCAAGCGCCTGGCGCTCGCGATCGGGGTGCCGACGTGCGAGTTCATGGTGCTGAAGGGACCGCAGGATTTCGCCCTCGCGATCGAGCGCCTCAAGCTCCCGCTCATCGTCAAGCCCGCCACCCAGGGCTCGAGTGTCGGGATGGCCAAGGTCGAGGCGGCCGCGGACCTTCCCGCCGCCTATGCCGCCGCCGCGCAGCTCGAACCGGTGGTGTTCGCCGAGCCGTGGCTGCCGGGCAAGGAGTACACGGTCTCGATCCTGCAGGGCGAGGCGCTGCCCTCGATCCGCATCGAGACACCGAAGACCTTCTACGACTACGAGGCCAAGTACTTCCGCGACGATACGCGCTACTACTGCCCCTCGGGTCTGCCGGCGGGCGCCGAGGCGCACCTCAAGAACCTGGCACTTGCCGCGTTCGAAGCCGTCGGCGCCTCCGGATGGGGACGCGCGGATTTCATGATGGATGCGGCCGGGCGGCCGCAGCTGCTCGAGGTCAATACCGTCCCCGGCATGACCAGCCACAGCCTCGTGCCCATGGCGGCGCGCGCCGTCGGCATCGACTTTGCAGAGCTCGTCTGGCGTGTACTCGAGACCAGCTTCAGCCGGCGCCCGCTCGGCGGCGCGCCGGCGCAGCCGGGGAAGGGCTAACCCAATGCTCGGCCGCCCCAAAAACCGCCGCAAGCCCTCCGAGCGCCGTCGCCTGAGGCTTCCCGCCGTCAACTGGCGCGCCCTCGGCGTCACCGCCGGCGTGCTCGCGCTGATCGCCGGGACCGCGGCGGCTTTGGTGTGGGCGCTGAATCAGCCCATCGAGACGGTGGCCGTCGAGGGACGCTTCCAGCGCGTGGCGCCCGGGGACGTCGAGCGCGTCGTGAAGGCGCAGCTGCACGGCGCGGGTCTTTTGTCGGTGGATCTCGGCGCGGTGCGCCGCGCGCTCCACACGCTTCCCTGGGTGGATGCGGTGAGCGTGCAGCGCGCCTGGCCGCGCGGGCTCACGGTGCTGGTGGTCGAACAGACGGCCGCCGCACGCTGGGGCGAGCGGGGGCTGCTCAACATGCGCGGCGAGCTCTTCGACGCCGACGCACACCACGTGCCGTCGGAGCTCGCGCAGCTCGCCGGCCCGGAGGGCAAGGAGTCGCTCGTGGCGCAGCGCTATCTCGCCGCCGCGGCGCGCTTGATGCAGGCGGGCCTGCGCCTGACGGCCATGCGCCTCGATGCGCGCGGCGCCTGGGAATTCGATCTCGCCAACGGCGTCACTGTCCGGCTCGGGCGGCGGCAGGTCGACGAGCGCTTCGAGAAATTCATGAACACGGCGCTGAAGCTCGTCACGCAGCGCGGCGAGGACATCGCCTACGTGGACATGCGCTACACAAACGGCTTTGCCATCGGCTGGCGCGGCAACGGGGCGCGCGGCACGGCTCGCGAGGGTGCTCACGATGCTTAAGCGCGCGGAACGCAATCTGATCGTCGGTCTCGACATCGGCACCTCCAAGGTCGTGTCGCTGGTCGGCGAGGTGGGTCTCGACGGCTCGATCGAGCTGCTCGGCCTCGGCTCGCAGCCCTCGCGCGGCCTGAAGAAGGGCGTGGTTGTCAACATCGAATCCACTGTGCAGTCGATCCAGCGCGCGGTGGAGGAAGCCGAGCTCATGGCCGGCTGCGAGATCCACTCGGTGTTCGCCGGGATCGCCGGCAGTCACGTGCGCAGCCTCAACTCCCACGGCGTCGTCGGCGTGCGCGACAAGGAGGTGAGTCACGGCGACGTCGAGCACGTGATCGATGCGGCCAAAGCGGTGGCGATTCCCGCCGACCAGAAGATCCTGCACGTGCTGCCGCAGGAGTTCATCGTCGACGGTCAGGAGGGGATCCGCGACCCGATCGGCATGTCGGGGGTACGGCTCGAGGCCAAGGTGCACATCGTCACCGGCGCGGATTCGGCGGCGCAGAACATCGAGAAGTGCATCCAGCGCTGCGGCCTCGACGTCGACGACGTGGTGCTCGAGCAGCTTGCCTCGAGCTTCGCGGTGCTCACCGACGACGAGAAGGAGCTCGGTGTGTGCCTGGTCGACATCGGCGGGGGCACCACGGATCTCGCGGTGTTTGCCAATGGCGCGATCCGCCACACGGCGGTGATCCCGATCGCCGGCGACCAGGTGACCAACGACATCGCCGTCTCCATGCGCACCCCGACGCAGTACGCGGAGGACATCAAGATCCGCTACGCCTGCGCACTGTCACAGCTCGCCAATCCCGACGAGAGCATCGAGGTGCCGAGCGTCGGCGAGCGCCCGGCCCGGCGCCTCGCACGGCAGACGCTCGCCGAGATCGTCGAGCCGCGTTACGAGGAGCTCTTCGGCCTGGTGCGTGAGGAGCTGCGGCGCAGTGGCTTCGAGGAAGTGATCGCCGCCGGCATCGTGCTCACCGGTGGCAGCGCCAAGATGGAAGGCGCCATCGAGCTCGCCGAGGAGGTGTTCCACGTGCCGGTGCGCCTCGGCGTACCGCAGACCGTACACGGTCTCACCGACGTGGTGCGCAACCCGATCTTTTCCACCGGCGTAGGGCTGCTGCTCTACGCACGTGACAACGCTTTGCCCGCGCGCCGTGCGGGCTCCCTGGGGGGCGCGAAGTCGATGTTCGACCGCATGCGTTCCTGGTTCCAGGGGAACTTTTGAAGCTGACAGAGCAAGAGAAGCGACGACTCAACCAACCACTTGTATTCGTTTAGAGGAGCGACAACATGTTTGAACTGATGGACGCCTACAGCCAAAGCGCCGTCATCAAGGTGATCGGCGTGGGCGGCGGCGGGGGCAACGCCGTGGCGCACATGGTCACCTCCGGCATCGACAGTGTGGAGTTCATGTGCGTCAACACCGACAGCCAGGCGCTCAAGCACGCCAAGGTCAAGACGGCGCTGCAGATCGGCTGCAACATCACCAAGGGGCTCGGCGCCGGTGCCGACCCCGAAGTCGGCCGTCAGGCGGCGATGGAGGACCGGGACCGCATCGTCGAGCTGGTCGAGGGGTGCGACATGCTGTTCATCACCGCCGGCATGGGCGGCGGCACCGGGACCGGCGCCGCACCGGTGGTGGCGCAGGTGGCCCGCGAGCTCGGGATCCTCACCGTCGCGGTGGTGACCAAGCCGTTCGAGATGGAAGGCAACAAGCGCGCCTACGTGGCCGATCACGGCATTGCCGAGCTCGGCAAGTACTGCGACTCGCTCATTACAATTCCTAACCAGAAACTGCTCACGGTGCTGGGCCCGCAGACCACGCTCCTGGATGCCTTCAAGGCCGCCAACCAGGTACTGCAGGGGGCCGTGCAGGGCATCGCCGAGCTCATCACGCGGCCGGGGCTGATCAACGTCGACTTTGCCGATGTACGCACGGTCATGAGCGAGACCGGCATGGCCATGATGGGCACGGGCTTTGCTACGGGCGAAGGGCGTGCGCAGCAGGCCGCCGACGCGGCGGTCTCCTCGCCCCTGCTGGAGGACATCAACCTCGCCGGTGCGCACGGCATCCTGGTCAACGTCACCGCTGGAATGGATCTGTCGATCGGTGAATTCCAGGAGGTCGGTAACATCGTGAAACAATTCGCATCGGA
>DATIZW010000173.1:0-3401 GCA_035516875.1 Steroidobacteraceae bacterium | reverse complement strand
GCTGTCGCCGGCGACGTAGTAACGGTTGTCGAACTTCTCCCAGTAGCCGGCGATGTAACGCTCGTTGTTGCGCCAGATGGTACGCAGCATCGAGGGCCAGGGCTTGCGGATCACCAGGTACCCGCCGGCGTCGGGGCGCTTCACCGGGGCGCCGTGGTCGTCCACGATGTCGGCATCGATGCCCGGCAGCGGCTGGGTGCAGGAGCCGGGCTTGGTGGCGGTGACCCCCGGGAGCGGCGAGATGAGAATCGCACCCGTCTCGGTCTGCCACCAGGTGTCGACGATCGGGCAGCGCCCATTGCCGATCACCCGGTGGTACCAGATCCAGGCCTCCGGATTGATCGGCTCGCCAACGCTGCCGAGGAGTCGCAGCTTCGACAGGTCGTACGTACGCGGCAGCTCGTCCCCGAGCTTCATCAGCGCACGGATGGCGGTCGGAGCGGTGTAGAACACGGTCACGCCGTGGTTCTGGCAGTTCCTCCAGAAGCGTCCGCCGTCCGGAACGGTCGGCGTGCCCTCGTACACCAGCACGGTGGCACCCATGGCGAGCGGACCATAAGCAACGTAGCTGTGACCGGTGACCCAACCGACGTCCGCGGTACACCAGAAAACGTCGTCATCACGCAGATCAAACACCCACTGCGTCGTCAGCTTCGCCCCGAGCAGGTAGCCGCCCGTGGCATGCTGCAC
The DNA here is from genome assembly GCA_035516875.1 of Steroidobacteraceae bacterium. Taxonomy (GTDB): domain Bacteria; phylum Pseudomonadota; class Gammaproteobacteria; order Steroidobacterales; family Steroidobacteraceae; genus 13-2-20CM-66-19. The sequence goes on along the minus strand of DATIZW010000173.1, from coordinate 2,711 downwards.
CCCCTTCGGCTTGCCGGTGGAGCCGGAGGTGTAGAGGACGAACAGCGGATGCTCCGCGTCCACCCACTCCGGGTCGCATGCCGGCGGCTGCCCCTCGATCGCGTCGTGCCACCAGACATCGCGTCCGGCTTGCATGGCGATGGGCTTGCCGGTGCGCCGGAGCACAATGACCCGCTGCACGCTCGGGCAGCCGGCACTCAGCGCCTTGTCGGTGGCCGCCTTGAGCTCGACGGCCTGGCCGCCGCGCCAGCCGCCGTCGGCGGTGATCACCAACCGTGCCTCGGTGTCTTCGATGCGATCGCGGAGCGCCGGCGCCGAGAAGCCGCCGAACACCACGGAATGGATCGCACCGACACGGTTGCAGGCGTGCATCGCGATGACGATCTCGGGCACGAGCGGCATGTAGATGATGACGCGGTCGCCGCGGCGGACACCGTGTGCCTTCAGGGCGTTGGCGAATCGGCACACCTCGGCGTGCAGCTCGCGGTAGCTGAGGCGCCGCACATCGCCCGGCTCGCCCTCGAAGATGAGCGCCGTCTTGTGGCCGCGCTCGTCGAGGTGGATGTCGAGGCAATTGACCGAGGCGTTCAGGCGGCCGTCGCTGAACCAGCGATAGTTGGGCGCATCGCTGTCATCGAACGCTTCCGTAAAGGGCGTTTGCCAGGTGAGCTCCTGGGCAGCGAGGTCGGCCCAGAAGCCGACGTGGTCCGCGCGCGCGCGCTTGCGCAGCGACTCGAGGTCGGCCGGCTTGATGCGGGCGCGTGCCGTGAACGCGGCCGGTGGTGGGAAGGTGCGCTCTTCGAGGAGAACCGACTTGATGTTCTTGTCCGCCATGCCTCTCTCCTTTCGCTGCGGGCCTGAGCATAGCCGAATGCCGCGTGCTTAGGTCTAGGCGCGCAGCTGCGCCAGGAGGCTATCCATCATGCCGCGCGCCTGGCGGGCATAGCCGCCGCCGAACAGGTTGGCGTGGTTCAGCACGTGGTAGAGGTTGTAGAGCTCCACGCGCTGCCGGGCTCCCGGCGCCGCCGGCGCGGCCGCCTCGTAAGCCCGGTAGAACGTCTCGCTGAAGCCGCCGAAGAGGCGCGTCATCGCCAGGTCCGTCTCGCGGTCGCCGTAGTAGACCGCGGGGTCGAAGATGACCGGCTCGCCGTTCGTCGCTGCGAGCCAGTTCCCGCCCCACAGGTCGCCGTGCAGCAGGGAGGGCACGGGGCGGTGCCCGGCGAGCAGCCGGGGGAGCGATTCGAGCAGACGCTCGCCGGGCGCGGCGAGCACTGCGGCAAAGCCCTGCCGCGCCGCGAGCGTGAGTTGCGGGCGAAGCCGCCGCTCGCGAAAGAACTCGACCCAGTCGTCGCTCCACCTGTTGGCCTGGGGTGTACGGCCGATCGAGTTGTCAGCGGAGAAGCCGAAGCGCGGCGCCGTGATCGCGTGGAGTGCGGCAAGCCCCTCTCCGAGTCGCCGCTCGCAGGCGCCGTCCGCCCGCCCCGTCTCGATCCACTCCAGGGCGAGAAATGCCGACCCTTCCGCGCAGCCGCTCGCCAGCACGCGCGGCACGCGCAGCGCCTGCGCCCGGGCCAGCTCGGCAAGTCCCGCGGCCTCGGCGGCGAACGCGGACAGTGCAGCTCGCGCGGCGACCTTGACGAACATCGTGAGCTCCGCCGCCGGCCAGCGGTAGCAGGCGTTGATGCTGCCGCCGCCGACGCTCTGCTGCGGCGCGCTCGCGCAGCGCGTACCGGTGAGCGCGGCGAGCTCGCGCGCGATCGCGGCGAACGACTCCATGGCTCAGGTGGCCGAGGCTGGTGCGGGCGTCGCGGGAAGCTGCGCCAGGCGCTCGCCCTGGCGGCGCAGGAAGGGTCCGAACCCGCACCGGTCGTAGAGCTCGGCGAGTGCCGGCAGGTCGGGAAGACGGCGCCTGAGCGTGTCGTCGGCGATACCGAGCCGCAGGTCGCAGGCGATGCGCGTGAGGCGACGCGCCAGGTACACGCCCTCGCGGTGCTCGGCGAGGCGCGCACCAAGGCTAGACGCGCCGCGCAGCGGCAGCCGCGCGACGCCCGCGAGATCGGCATAGAGCTCATCGAGCGAGGCAAACGCCTTCATGAGCGCGGCAGCGGTGCGGTGGCCGATGCCCGGCACGCCCGGAATGTTGTCCACCTCATCGCCGGTGAGCGCGAGGTAGTCGGCGAAGCGCTCGGGCGCCACGCCGAAGTGCCGCTCGATGTCGTGATAGCCGAACTGTCCACGCGCGCCGAAGTCCCAGAACAGGTCGCCATCGCGCATGAGCTGCGCGAGATCCTTGTCACGCGTGATGAACGCCGAGCGCACGCCCTGCTCGCGCATCGAGGTCGAGAGCGTCCCGATGATGTCGTCGGCCTCGTACTCCGGGTCGACGAACACCGCGAGTCCGAGCCGCCGACACAGCTCGCGGCACTGCCCGAACTGCAGCACCAGATCGGCCGGGGCGCGCTCGCGGTTGGCCTTGTACGGCGGGTAGATGCGGTTGCGGTAGGAGGCGGCGCGGCGCTCATCGAAGGCCACCGCCGCGTACGTCGGTCGCACCCGCTCGATGAGGTCCCCGAGGAAGCGGGCGAAGCCGAACACCGCGTGCACCGGGTTGCCGTCCCGGTCGCGCATGTCGGGAAGCATGGAGTGATAGGCGCGAAAGACGTAGACCGAGGCGTCGATGAGGAATATCAAGACGGCGGTGCGCTCCTCGA
>DATIZW010000172.1:0-14940 GCA_035516875.1 Steroidobacteraceae bacterium | reverse complement strand
GAGCCTGAAGAACTCAGGCTCCCGGTCCCTACTCGTACTCTATCGATTCGTACTCTAGCGACGCGTGATCTAGCGATTCGCTATGTACATCGTGATTTCCATACCGAAACGGAAATCAATGGCCTTCGGCGTTTCCCAGCGCATAGTCTATGTTCCTGATTTCAGACGGTTGGACGGTATCAGCCGTTACCCGTGTATCCTTCTCCCGTAAGGCCCTGAGGCGAAAGCGGATCATCATGAAAGTGGCCTCATGATTTTCTTGAGGACGCCGCAGCGCAGTTCCCGGTGAAGCTGCGAACCCGTTTGAACCTCGTGCTGACGGGCGTTACCGCGGTGTTCGTGGCGGTGCTGGCAGCTAACGAGATCCGCCATGCACGCTCCTCGGTACGCGAGGAGATGGAGGCCGCCAACCGCGTGGCTGGGCAGGTTCTCGGCAACCTGGTTTTCACTTACGCCGCCGCGAGCGGCGCCGGGGCGGTGCAGGCCATGCTCGAGCGGCTCGGCCACGTGCGCGCTAACGAGCTGACGCTCCTCGATCCCTCGGGCAAGCTCATGTATCACTCGCCGCCGCCGGTGTACAAGGCCGGGCGCGAGGCACCGGGCTGGTTCGCGAAACTCCTTGCCCCGCAGCCGCAGCGACAGGTGTTTACGCTCGGCGATGGCGCGCAGGTGCTGATCGAGGCGCAGCCTTCGCGCGCCATCCTCGATGCCTGGGACGACCTGACGCGACTGCTGCTCATTGCCATCGCGACGCTGCTGGTCCTTGGCGTACTGGCGTTCTACCTCGTCGACCGCGCGCTCGCGCCGTTTCCTACCATCGTCGCGGGTCTCGAGCGTCTCGAGCGCGGCGAGCTCGGCTTTCGCCTGCCGCCGCTCGCGGGAGCCGAGGCGCATGCCATCGGTGCGGCTTTCAATCGCATGGCGCAGGCCGTGCAAGACAAGGTGCACGCAGAGAGCGAGGTGCGCGAGGCGCGCGCCCGGCTGGAGGAGCGTCGCGAGCTCTCGCTCCTCATCGAGCAGAGCGTCGAGGAGGAGCGGCGGCTGATCGCACACGAGCTGCACGATGAGTTCGGCCAGTCGGTCACGGCCATACGCAGTCTCGCCATGGCGATCGCGACACAGTCCCATGAGAGCGCCATGCGCGAGGCGGCGCGGTTGATCAGCGCGGAGGCCGGGCGGCTCTACGACGCCATGCACGGGCTCATCCCGCGCCTCGCGCCGCCCGCGCTCGATACGCTCGGTCTCGCCGCAGCGCTCGAGAACCTGGTGCGCGACTGGCAGCAGCGCCATCCCACTCCGCAGCTGTCGCTGCGGCATCAGCTGGCTGCAGATCTTGGCGCCAGCGTTACGCTCGCGGCGTACCGCGTGGTGCAGGAGGGTCTGGTGAACGCCCTGCGTCACGCGCACGCCGCGCGCGTTATGATCGACGTCAGCTCTACGCCCGAGAGCATGACCGTCTCGGTGACTGATGATGGCGTCGGGCTGCCGGCGAACTGGTCGCGCCCCGGCCACTTCGGCCTGCGGGGCCTCGCCGAGCGCGTGGCGCACCTCGGAGGAACCCTCAAGGTGCTCAACGAGGAGCCGCACGGAGTGCGCCTCACCGCGCAGATTCCCCTCGGAGCAACCGCATGATCCGTGTGATGCTGGTGGACGATCACGCCGTAGTGCGCACCGGTTTTCGCCTCCTGCTGCAGGCTCACCCGGAGATCAGCGTGGTCGGTGAGGCGGATTCGGGCGAGGCGGCGTGCCAGCGTTACCTCGAGCTGACGCCCGACGTGGTGGTGATGGATCTCGGTATGCCGGGCATGGGCGGACTCGAGGCGCTCAAGCGCATCCGCGCCCATCACCCGCAGGCCCGTGTGCTGGCGCTCTCGGCGCACGATGATCCGCTGCACGCGCGGCGCGCGCTGCGCGAAGGCGCGCGCGGCTTTCTCTCCAAGCGCAGCGCGCCCGAGGCGCTGCTCGAGGCAATCACCACGGTGGCGGCGGGCCAGCGCTACCTCGACGTGGCGCTCGCACAGAAGCTTGCCCTCGATGAGGTCGAGAGCGGCGGCAAGTCGGCGGTCGAGCGGCTCTCGGAGCGGGAGTTCGAAGTGTTCGTGCGGCTTGCCGGCGGCGCCAGCGTACAGCGCATCGCCGAGGACCTGAAGCTGTCGGCGTCGACCGTCGGCACGCACCTCTACAACATCAAACAGAAGCTCGGCGTCTCGAATCAGGCGGAGCTCACGCTGATCGCAATCCGTCACGGGCTGATCGAGGCGTAGGCGAGCGCGCGGCGCAACCGGGCGCGACGGACGGCGGCGGAATCCTAACGCTCGAGCGAGCGCGCGACCGCGACACGCCGCGTGAGCCGCTCGAGCGAGCGGCGTGCCGCGGCCTTGGCAATGTGCTTGCACCACAGCGGTTCGCGCTGACCGTTCTGCCGGCGGAACTTGTCGCAATCGCATGTCCAGAGGATGCGGTCATCCTCCGTCTTCAGCACCTGTACCGTGCGGCTCGGGAAGCTGTAGGTCCCGATGACTTCGTTGTGCGCCTCGCGACGCCGCCGAAAACGGATGGCCATGCAAAAAGCCTAGCGCATCTCGGCTGTGGATTACCTGTGGATTACTTGTGATTACCCTTGTAAAGGGATGTATAGGCGCTCACAGCCAGCGACGCACTGCCACCTTGTACCGCAGGTACTCGCCGCCGAAGATTTCCTCCAGCACCTGCTCTTCGGTGCGGATGAAGCTGCTCTGCAGGATCCAGACCAGGAGCGGCAGCGGGACGAACGCGCCGATACTGCCGCGCACCCAGGCAGCGCCGGCGAGAATCAGCGTGAGGCCGAGGTACATGGGGTTACGCGTCAGGCGGTACACGCCCCAGGTGACGAGTGCGGTCGAGCGTCTGAACGGAACGACCGGCGTGCCGGCGCGACGGAAAGCGCGGAATCCCGTGGAGGTGAGCACCACACCTAAGGCAAGTGGCGCGAGTCCGAGCCACGTGGCGGGAGGCTCGAGCAGCTGCGCGACGGGCAGAAGGCGGTGCAACAGCGCCGAGGTCAGCAACGCGAGCACCAGCCAGATCGGCGGGACCACGCGCTGCGTCCACCGCAGGTCGTTCCCCCGGCTCGACATTACGACGACACGATCTTCGCCTTGATAGCCTCGTACTCGGCGTCGGTGATCAGCTTCGCCTCGAGCAGCTGCCGCGCCTCCTGCAGCCTCCGCACGGCGTCACTCTCTCCGGCCGACGCCCCCGTGACCGGACCCGAGGTCACCTGGATCCCGCCCGAGCGGGCGCGCAGCTCCTCGAGCTCGCGCACCCGGCGCTTCTCGCGCCACGCCTGATCCTGACTCTGGCAGATCCGATAGACGGCCTGTGCCTGTTCCTTGCGCAGGCCGCGGAACTCGACCCGCTGTACGCCCTGGGTGGCGAGCGAGGCGAGATCGGTCGCCTTGCCGGCGCGCAGGGCGAGATCCGCGCTCAGCATGCCGACCCGCAGGGTAACTTCCTCGAGATCCTGCCAGCGGATGGTGGCGACATCGAAGCCGCCGAGGAGCTTGCGTGTCAGCACCACCAGCCGCCCGCTGGTGGCGGCGAGAAGCAGCCGGCGGTGTGTGAGAGCGAAGAGCCGCATCTGGATGGCCCACGCCTCGAGCGTCTCGCCGGGGATCAGCACCGATCGCAGCTGCGCAAGTGGCCTTTCCAGGCCCTCCTCGTCCATGCCGATGGCATCGCTCATCTTCGGCCTCTCCGCGCCGCCTCATCTCTTCTGCACGATCTCGGCGCGAAAGTCACGCAGCTTCTGCTTGATCACGCGCGCGTTTGCCGGTCCCATGCGGATCAGGAGCTTCTGCCCCGCCGAGCGGCTCTCGAGGTTGGGGTCGGCATACTCCCAGAAGACCTTCGGCTGCGTCAGCTGGATCGGTGGAGGAACCTCGGGTGTTTGCAGCAGATGGTCGATGACCTCGACCAGACGGTCGTTGAAGTACTTCCCGGGATAGCCGAGATCCTCGTAGGCCTGTTGGAAGAGCGGATAGAGCCGCTCGTACACCACGGCGAGCGCCCTGACGTCGGCTCCCTGCAGCACATGCATCAGCGGCGCGTAGCGCTCGAAGTTGGCATCGCTCAGGGTGGTGATCTCGCCCTGAGTGGTGGTGGCTGTCTGTCCGGGCGTCGGCTTCACCGGGCGCAGCTCCGCGGCCAGCTTACGGCGCGGCAGGTTGTCCACCGTGACGACGATGTGTCGCACGATGTTCTGCGGCACGAGAAACTCCTCGACAGGATTGCGTCCCAGGACGCCGGCGAGCGAGTCGTGCACCACCTGGTCGCTGTCATTGAGCGCCGGCAGTGCGGCGGAGCTTCCCTCGGTGGGAACCGGGTGAGAGACCTGCGGCTCGGTGTTGCCGGCGGGCTGCGGCGCCGCTGGCCGCACCGCGGCAGGCACTGGCGGCGCCGTCGGACGCGAGGTGTACCAGTACCAGACGCCCACGGCGACGCCGATGGCGACGATGATGCCGATCAGCCAGGCGACGACGCGCCTGGCCAGGTCCTCCCGATCCTCCTCCCACATCTCGGCTCCTTTGTGCGCGAGCTGGAGTTCTGACTTTACTCCCCTTTCGCCCTTGCAGCCGCCTCCACTCGCGCTCCGGTCACGGCGCGGCCGGCTGCGGGCGTACAGCCTCCCCGGTGGGGCGGAACTGTATGTTGTGTGAATTCCCGGCGCGACAACTCCTCGCACCCCCTGAGCTGTGTTTCAATCGCACCATGCCCGCTGCCTTCCACCCCGCCGTCGCCAACTGGTTCGAACGGACTTTCGACGCGCCCACCGAGGCGCAGCGCGAGGCCTGGCCGGCGATTGCCGCGCATCGCCACGTGCTGATTGCAGCTCCCACCGGGTCGGGCAAGACGCTGGCGGCGTTTCTGGCGGTGATCGACGAGCTGGTGCGTAGCGGCGTCGGCGCCGGCGGCCTCGCCGAGGAGACGCAGGTCGTTTACGTGTCGCCGCTCAAGGCGCTCTCCAACGACATCCAGCGCAATCTCGAGGCGCCGCTTGCCGGCATCCGCGGGGAGCTGCTCGCGCTCGAAATGCCGCAGATCGATATTCGCACCGCCGTGCGTACCGGCGATACGCCGCAGCGCGAGCGCGCGGCGATGCGGCGGCATCCGCCGCACATCGTGGTGACGACCCCCGAGTCGCTCTACATCCTCGTCGGCTCGGAGTCCGGCCGGCAGCTGCTCGCGACGACCCGCACGGTGATCGTGGACGAGATCCACGCCCTCGCCGGCAGCAAGCGCGGCGCGCATCTCGCGCTCACCCTCGAGCGGCTCGAAGCGCTGACCGCTCGCCGGCTGACGCGCGTCGGGCTGTCCGCCACGCAGAAGCCGATCGAGGAGGTGGCGCGCTATCTGGTCGGGACCGGCAATCTGCGCCCCGACGGCAGCGCCGATTGCACCGTCATCGATTCCGGTCACGTGCGCGAACGCGACCTGCAACTCGAGATACCGCCGGCGCCGCTCGAGGCGGTCATGTCCGGGGAGGTGTGGACGCAGCTCTACGACCGCCTCGCAGAGCTGGTGAACGAGCACCGCACCACGCTGGTCTTCGTCAACACCCGCCGTCAGGCCGAGCGTCTCGCGCGCCATCTCACCGAGCGCTTGGGAGCCGGGCAGGTGACCGCCCATCACGGCAGCATGGCCAAGGAGTCGCGTCTCGAGGCCGAGGCGCGCCTCAAGCGCGGCGAGCTGCGTGCGCTCGTCGCCACCGCGTCCCTCGAGCTCGGGATCGACATCGGCGAGGTCGACCTGGTGTGTCAGCTCGCCTCGCCGCGCTCGATCGCGGCCTTCCTGCAGCGTGTCGGGCGCTCCGGCCACTCGATCGACGGCACGCCGAAGGGGCGGCTGTTCCCGCTGTCGCGCGATGACCTGGTCGAGTGCGCGGCGCTGCTGGCCGCGGTGCGCCGCGGCGAGCTCGACCGGCTGCGTCTGCCGGCAAAGCCCCTCGACGTTCTGGCGCAGCAGGTCGTCGCCGAGGTCGCCGCGCGCGAGTGGGACGAGGAGGGCCTCTACGCGCTGCTGCGCGCGGCCTACCCCTACCGCGGGCTGACGCGCGGTGAGTTCGACGAAGTGGTACGTATGCTGGCGGAAGGCTACAGCACGCGCCGCGGCCGCCACGGTGCGCTCATCCATCACGACGGCGTCAATCACCGGCTGAAAGGGCGGCGGGGAGCGCGCCTCACCGCGATCACCTCCGGCGGCACGATACCCGACACCGCCGACTATCAGGTGATTCTCGAGCCGCAGTCGCAGTTCGTCGGCACGGTCAACGAGGACTTCGCGGTCGAGAGCCTGCAGGGCGACATCTTCCAGCTCGGCAACGTGTCCTACCGCATCCTGCGCGTCGAGCAGGGACGCATCCGCGTCGAGGATGCGCACGGTGAGCCCCCGACCATCCCGTTCTGGCTGGGCGAGGCGCCCGGGCGTACCGACGAGCTGTCGGCCAGCGTGTCGCGGCTGCGCGGGGAGCTCGAGGCGCAGCTCGACACTGGCATCGAGACGGCGAGCGCCTGGCTGGTGGCGCACTCCGGCATCGCGCCGCCGGCGGCACTGCAGCTGGTCAACTACCTGGCCGCGGCGCGCGCCGCGCTCGGCGCGCTGCCCACGCAGCAGACGCTCATCTTCGAGCGCTTCTTCGACGAGGCTGGCGGCATGCAGCTCGTCATCCACTCGCCCTTCGGCAGCCGCATCAACCGCGCCTGGGGGCTCGCGCTGCGCAAGCGCTTCTGCCGCTCGTTCAACTTCGAGCTGCAGGCGGCGGCCACCGAGGACACCATCGTGCTGTCGCTCACCACTGCACACAGCTTCGAGCTGCCGGAAGTCGCCCGCTACCTGCATTCCAACACGGTGAGACCGCTGCTGGTGCAGGCGCTGTGTGCCGCGCCGATGTTCCCGGTGCGCTGGCGCTGGAGTGCGGCGATCGCGCTCGCCCTGCCACGCTTTCGCGGCGGCAAGAAAGTGCCCGCGCCGCTTGCGCGCATGGCAGCGGAGGACCTGCTCGCGGCGGTATTCCCCGACCAGGTGGCGTGCGCCGAGAACCTGCCCGGAGAGCTGGAGATTCCCGACCACCCGCTGGTGCGCCAGGCGATCCGCGACTGCCTGGAAGACGCCATGGATATCGGCGGGCTCGAGCAACTGCTGCGCGCCCTCGAAGCCGGCCGTATCCGCGTTCTCGCGCGCGACCTGACCGAGCCTTCGCCGCTCGCCCTCGAAGTGCTGTCGGCGAGACCTTACGCGTTTCTTGATGACGCGCCGCTCGAGGAACGGCGCACCCAGGCGGTCATGAGCCGCCGCTGGCTCGATCCGCAAAGCGCCGCCGACATCGGCAAGCTCGATGCGGAGGCGATCGAGCGTGTGCGTGCGGAAGCCTGGCCCGATGCCACCACCGCTGATGAGCTGCACGATGCGTTGCTGTGGCTCAGCTGTCTCACGAGTGCGGAAGCGGAGCGCGGCGCGGGCTGGCCACAACTGCTCGCGGAGCTCGCCGCGCAGCGTCGCGTCACGCAGCTCGCGGCCCAGGGGGCGCGGCTCTGGGTCACGGCCGAGCGGCTGCCGCTGTTTGTGGCCCTCTACGGCGCCGTGCACTGCGAGCCGCAGGTGGTAACTCCGGCTGCGCACCAGCGCACCTACACCGCCGAGAGTGCGCTCATCGAGATCGTGCGCGGGCGGCTCGGGGCCTCGGGTCCGACCACCGCTGCGGCGCTCGCCGCGCTGCTCGGGGTGCCGGTGAGCGCGATCGAAGCGGCGCTCGCCGCACTGCAGGCGGAGGGCTTCGCGATGCGCGGCGCCTTCACTGCCGCTGCACCGCCGGCCGGCGAGTGGTGCGAGCGCCGCCTGCTCGCGCGCATCCACCGCTACACCGTCAAGCGGCTGCGCGCCGAGATCGAGCCGATCGCGGCGCGCGATTTCCTGCGGTTCCTCTTCGAGTGGCAGCGCGTCACGCCGACCGGCCGCATGGAGGGGCCGGATGCGGTAGGGGCGATACTCGCGCAGCTCGAGGGATTCGAGGCACCGGCGAGCGGCTGGGAAACGGAGTTGCTCCCGAGCCGCATCAGCGAGTACGAGCCCGCCTGGCTCGATGAGCAGTGCCTCGCCGGGCGCTTCGTGTGGACGCGCCTCAGCCCGCGACGCAGCGATCCGGACAGCCGCGCGGCGCCGGTGCGTGCCACCCCCATCGTGCTGCTCGCGCGCCGCAACCTGCGCCTGTGGTCATCGCTCGCAGGCGGGGCCGATCCGGCGCGGCTCTCCGCCGCGGCGCAGCGCGTGTTGCGGCACCTCACCGCGCACGGCGCGTCGTTCTTCGATGAGTTGGCGGCGGGCTCGGGACTGCTGCCGACGCAGGCCGAGGAAGCGCTCGCCGAGCTGGTCGCACTCGGTTGGGTCAACTCCGACAGCTTTGCGGGGCTGCGGGCGCTGCTGGTGCCCTCGGATCGGCGCAGGCCCGCCATGGGCGGCCGCCGGCGCCGGCGCCTGGCGCTCTTCGGCATGGATGCCGCGGGACGCTGGTCGCGGGTCGCGCGCAGCGTGGCCGAGGAGGCTGCGGCCACGCGCGCCCTCGAGGAGGAAACCATCGAGCACGTGGTGCGGACGCTCCTGCGCCGCTGGGGCGTCCTCTTCTGGCGCATTCTCGCGCGCGAGGCGGACTGGCTCCCCCCGTGGCGCGATCTGCTGATGTGCTGCCGCCGGCTCGAGGCGCGCGGCGAGATACGCGGTGGCCGCTTCGTCGCCGGGTTCACCGGCGAGCAGTACGCCCTCCCCGAGGCCGTCACGCTGCTGCGCGAGGCGCGCCGCGCCGCACAGGAGGGACACTTCGTCTCGCTGTCGGGCGCCGACCCGCTGAACCTCGTCGGCATCCTCACCCCGGGGGCACGGCTGCCGTCACTGAGCGGCAACCGGCTGCTGTATCGCGATGGCCTGCCCGTCGCGCTGCTCGCCGGCGGTGAAGTGACATTCCTCCTCGAGCTTCCGCCGCAGGATCAGTGGGAGGCGCGCAATCTCCTGCTACGGCGGCACGTACCCGCGGTGCTGGCGGACCTGGCGTAAAGCGGAGCGGCGTAAAGCAGAGCGCGCGTGCTCAGCCCGACTTGGTGTGCTCGTCACGCCACTTCTTCACCGCGGCCATGGTGTTGTCCACGTGCCCCTCCGGGTTCATGGCGGTGTAGGAATAAATGATCTCTCCCGTCGGCGCGATCACGTAGGAGGTGCGGTTGGCATACTCCGGATGGCTCGGCAGCACCGAGTCATAGGCCTTCATGATGCTGCCGTCGGCGTCCGAGGCGACCGGGAACTTGCTGCGGCATTCGCTCACCGAGAATTTGTCGAGCTTGTCGATCGGATCGTGCGACACGCCGATGACCGTCGCGCCGAGCTCGTGGAACTTGGCCGTGGCTTCGGCGAACTCGTGGGCCTCGACCGTGCAGCCGGGGGTGAACGCCGCCGGGTAGAAGTACAGCACCACCGGACCCTTCTTCAGCGCATCGGCGAGCGAGAACTTGAATTCCTTGCCGGCGAGCGTCGCCTGCGTGTTGAAGTCGGGCGCCTTGGCTCCGTTGGGCAGCGCGGCGTAAACGGGAATCGCGCCCAGCAGGGTGATCACAACAGTGAGACGTGCAGGTCGCATGGTCGGCTCCGTGCGGCAAGGGGCGGCATCATCTGTCAACCGCGGCGTCAGCGCCAGTAGCCGCGCGCGGTCATCGTTCCGCGGCATAACCCACCAACTCGACATAACCGCGACCGCCGAGAGTGCGGGCGTCGCGCTGTCCGCTGACATCCACCGCACCCTCCCAGTAGCGCGGCGTGGTGCCAAGCTCCTGGTCTGGAAGCACCGGGCGCACACCGAGATCGAGCGCGAGCGAGGGTACGCGGATGTGCCAGCCCGCCGGATAGCGATCGCCGCGGGCGTTGCGCCACTCGCGCGTGACGCTGATCGCAACGTCCACGTCCGCGAGCGGGCGGGTCTCGCCGGAGGCGCCGAGCCACGTTCCGGCGCTGTGCCTGTCGCGGCTGCCATCGCGGCGGCGCAGCGCGTAGAACATGAGTGCGCTGCCGTCGTTCAGCTGCAGCGCGAACCAGTCCCAGCCCGACTGCTGCACACCCAGCGCACCGCTGCCCCACTCGCGGTCGAGCCAGGCCGTACCGCTCACCGTGAGGGCCCTGCCGTCGCGCAGCACTCGACCCCGCACGTCGAGACGCGGGATGGAGTAGTAGTAGCTTGCGGCCGAGGGCTCGTCCGCCTTGCGCGAGAGCCCGTTTTCGCCGTTCAGCACCGGAGGAGTCTGCGGCGCGAGCTCGAGCTCGATCGCATAGCCCTGCTGAGTAGCGTGCAGCCGCCAGCGCATCGCGCCGGCCGCGGCCACGGCTTCGCCGCCGCCCAGCGACCAGTCGTCGATCCACACGTGCAGCGGCTCGCCGAGCGCGCCGGCGAGACCGAGCGCTCCACGCTCGAGCTTCTGCGCGAAGCGAAAGCGCCCGCGCGCCACGTCGGTCACCGCGAAGTGCGCCAGGTAGATCTCACGGCTGCGCCACGCCGACGCCACCTGCGTGCCAGGCTCCTCGCGCGCGGGCGCCGGCAGCGGCACCTCGGGCGGCACCAGGGCGAAACGGAAGAAGGTCAGCTCGAAGCCGAAGCGCTCGCCATCGGCGGCATCGAGATTGCCGGTGACATACCACCACTCCTGGCGGAATGCCGGGTGCGGGCCGTGATCACGCGGGAAGACGAAAGGCCGCACGCTGAGCGCCTCGGCAAACCCTGGCGCGGCCGGCGCGGTCACCTTGCCCGGCGGCACCCAGGGGCCCGGCACTACGCTGGTACCCGGCGGCACGGCGGCCTGCGCGCTGCCCGCCAACACCACGGCGAGCGCGGCCGAGCTATGGAGAGAGCGCGCGCACCGCATTCATTCCTCCCGCAGTCCGGCGGCGAGTGCCAGCCGCGCACTGCGCCACGCCGGATACACGCCCGCGGCGAGCGCTGCCGCGAGCGCCAGCCACAGCGCGTTGGTGAACTGCTCGGCGCCGAGGTGCAGCCCGATCTGCCAGCCGAAGGCACGGCGGTTGATGACATCGGTGAGCGTCAGCGCGGTGAGCAGCCCCGCGGGGATGGCGGCGAGGAGCGCCGCAACGCCCATGAACGCCGTCTGCCCCATCACCAGCAGCGCCGTGCCCGCAGGCGTCAGCCCGAGCGAGCGCAGCAGTGCGAGCTCGCGGGCACGCTCGAGCTCCCAGGCGAGCAGCGCACTCACGAGGCCGACGGCGGCGACCCCGGCGGCGAGCCAGTAGAGCACCCGCGTGATGACGAACGTGCGCTCGAAGATGCGCATCGACAGCTCGCGTATGTCGGCGTTGGAACGGATGAGAAGCGCCTGTCGCCCGTGCCCCGCGGCGCGCAGCGCGCCGGCGGCGGCCGCGCTGCTCACCCCTGGGGCGAGGTAGATGCCGAGCGCGGCAATGCCATCATCGCTCCACCACTGCCGGTATTCGCGCAGGTCCATGAGCACCTCGCCGCGGTCGTTGCCGTATTCACGATAGACGCCCGCCACGGTGAATGCGCGCGGGCCCGCGGCGGTGTCGAGGCTCAGCCTGTCGTCCGGTGCCAGTGACAGCCGCCACGCGAGTGGCTCGGAGATCAGGATGGCGCCGGCGCGGAACTGCGCCCAGGCGCGCGCGGGATCGCCGCGCGTGAAACGAAACCCGGCGTAGCTCGCCGGCACCAGGCTCACGGCGTTCAGATCGAGCGGCCCGCTCGCCGAGTCCACCGTCACCCGCCGCCCCTCGCTGTGGGCACGGATTCCCGGCACCGCCAGCAGCGCCGCGATGACCTGCGGATCGAGCCGCCGCTCGAGACTGTCGGAGACGCCCGGGGCGCTCACATAGATGTCGGCACGCATGCTCTCGAGCAGCCACTGCCGCAGCGACTCGCGAAAGCTTCCGACCATGATGGCGACGCCGATCATGGCGGCGAGCGCCATGCCGAGCGCGGCGATGGCAACACCGGTGCGGCTGAGGGAGGTGGCAATGTCGGCAAGCGCGAGCCGCGCCACGGTGCTCGTGTGCGCGACGAGCCATGCGCCGCCGTGCGCCAGGGCGCGCAGCGCCGCGGGTGTCACCGCCGCCACGCTCAGCAGCAGCAGGAACAGCGCCACGAAGCCGGCGAGCAGGCTGTGCGTCGAGGCACTCACGGCGACGCCGGCGCCGAGCGCCAGCGACAGGCTCACGAGCACCAGGCGGCGCGCGACGTGCTGCGCGCGGCGCTCGAGCACCGAGCGCGCGAGGGCGAGTTGCGGGGCGCTCGCGGCCACCTCGAGCGCCGGCACCAGCGCGGCGGCGAGCGCGGTGGCGAGCCCGGCAGCGAGCGCCTTGAGCAGGCTGGTCAGCGGCACGCTGACCTCGTTCACCGCGACCACGAAATACAGATCGTTGATGGTGCGCGACACGAGCCCGACCAGACCCCGCCCGATGACAAGCCCGAGAAGCATGCCGCAAATGGCACCGGCAAGACCTAACACGGCGGCTTCCCCGAGCACGAGCGCGAGCACCTCGCGTCGCGTGGCTCCGAGCGCCCGCAGCACGCCGATGGTCGTGCGCCGCTGCAACACTGCGAAGCTCACCGCGCCGTAGATGAGCAGCGTCCCGACCAGCAGCGCGAGCAGGCTCATGGCGCGCAGGTTGGTCGTGAAGGCATCCGTCATGGCGAAGGTCTCGCGCCCCGCGGCCCTGGTCGGATGCAGCGTCAGACCCGCCGGCAGCAAGGCGCGCAGCCGCGCCAGCAGCGCCGCGCCCGCCGCGTCCGCCGCGACGTGCAGGTCGATCCGCGAGAGCCTGCCGGTCGCGCCGAGCCATTCCTGCGCCTGCGCGATGTCCGTCACAATGAGCCCGTCAAAGCCCGGGCCGGCGTCGGCGATGCGTCCGATGAGCGTCGCCGGATGCGTTACGCCGCCGACCTCCAGCGCGAAGTGGCCGTCGGCGCCGATGTGCAGCTGCTGCGCCGTCGCTGCGCTCATGACGACGCTGCCCGGCGCGGTGAACCAGGCACGCACCTCGCCGACGCCCTCCACCGCGAACGCAGTTCCGCCCGCGCCGCCCGCATCGAGCGCGGCGCTCGCGAACGGGTCGATGCCGATGAGCTGCATGACGCGCTTGCCGACGGTCGCGTAGCCGCTGACGACCGGCGCGAGGCGCAGCAGCGGCTCCGGTGGCTGTGTACGCAGCTGCACGTAGAGCCGCTCGTCGATGCCGCGCGGGCCGCCCACGATCTGCTGCGTGGCGGCGCCGTTGACCGCGGCCAGGGAGAGCTCGAAGGCCCGGCGCGCGCTGGCGGTGGCGATATCGACCGCGACGATCGTGCCCACACCGAGGGCGAGGCCGACGAGCGCCAGCAGCAGCTGTGCCGGATGGCGCCACAGGTGGCGCAGGCTCGCCGCGCGCAGCGCGCTCATCGGGATGCCGCCGCCCGCGACGCAGCGCGCTCGTGCAGGCGTCCCTCGCGCAACTCGAGCACGCGATCGGCCGCTGCGGCGAGCGCTTCATCGTGCGTGACGATGAGCAGCGTGGCACCGCGCGAGCGCGTCAGAGACAGCAACACCGGCAGCACCTCGCGGGCGGTCTGCTCGTCGAGGTTACCGGTCGGCTCATCCGCCAGCAGCAGTTGCGGCTCGTGCACCAGTGCCCGCGCGATCGCCACGCGCTGCTGCTCGCCGCCCGAGAGCAGATCGACGGCGCTGTGCGCGCGGGCGCGCAGCCCGACGGCTTCGAGCACCGCGAGGCTGCGCTCGCGGGCGCTCGCGCCGCGCACTCCGTTCAGCTCGAGCACCAGGCGTACGTTCTCGACGACGTCGAGGGTGGGAATGAGGTTGAAGAACTGATAGACGAAGCCGATATGCGCGCGGCGGAACAGCGTACGCGCCGGCTCGCGCAGCGCCGTGACCTCGGTGCCGTCGACGTGCACCGAGCCGCGGTCGGCGGTGTCGATGCCGCTGATGAGGTTGAGGAGCGTGGACTTGCCCGAGCCGCTGCGTCCCATGACGGCGACGCGCTCGCCGCGGGCGACCTGCATCCCGAGATCCTCGAGGACGCGGTGCACGCGCCCGCCTTCGCGGAAGCTGCGCGAGAGTTGCCGGATGCTGAGCACGCCTGTCTCCAGGTGCCGATTCGCGGGCGGTCCCGGGAGTGCATTGTAGAAAGATCACGCGGCTGGCACTGTAGCGGCATGTCGGACCCGCAATGGCAGCTGCTCGCGACGCTCCCGGACCTGCCCTCCGCGCAGTCCCTTGCCGAGGTGCTCGGGACGGAAGGGATCAGCGTGCGGGTGAGCTCGGATGCGGGGGTGCTCGGGCAGGCCGCCCCGTCGCGCCTGTACGTCGAGGCGTCGCAGCTTCACCGCGCACGACTGTCGCTGGCGCAGCGGCAGTTCACCGAGGAGGAGCTGGCGCTGCTCTCGAGCGGACAACTGCTGGCCAGCGATGAGCGCTGACCGTTAACGCCGCTGGCGCGCGCCGTCGCAATCGGCCACACTGCGCAGCTCTTGCGGCCCTGATCCTCGAACGGAAACCCCATGACATCTCTACTGCGGCACCGCGGCCGTATTCTGTTGATCGTCGGCACCCTTGCCGCAGTGGGCGTGCTCGTGCCACCTGCCGGGGCACAGCCATCTGGCGCGGCCGCCGCAGCGCCCGGCGCGGCGAGCCAGCCCGCGGCGAGCCAGCCCGCGGCGAGCAGCAGCACCGGCACCGCGAGTAAGCCCGCCACCGCCACCAAACCCGCCGGCGGCGGCAAGCCGAACGCCACGAGTGCCGCCAGCTACAGTCTCGGGGTGTCGATGGGTGAGCAGCTGCGTGCCAACGATATCCCTGCGGATGCCGTGAACAGCGAGCGCCTGGCGCAGGGCGTGCGCGATGCGCTCAGCGGCAA
>DATIZW010000171.1:0-5387 GCA_035516875.1 Steroidobacteraceae bacterium | reverse complement strand
ATCAGCCCTCGGCGGCAGGACCCGTGGCTCATGGTTGGCGACCCGATGCACATCGCGGGCTGGAAACTGCACGTGTCGGCGACGGTTACCGGCATCGACCGCCTGTTCGAGCGAGTACTGCCGTGCCTGGCGCGTCGCGGTGCGCATTTCAAGATGGTGGCCGAGCGCGATGCGATCGCCCAGCTGAACGCCGGCAATTTCGGCGCAGCACAGATCGGCAAGGTCATCACGGTCTATCCGCACAGCGATACCGAAGCTGTCGCTCTGGCCAAGGAGCTCATCGAGCGCACGCGCGGAATCGTCGGGCCCGGTATTGCGACCGACCTGCATCTCGGCGAGGCGGTTTATGCGCGTTACGGCTCCGTGCGGCCCCGGATCGTGCACGATCGGTTCGGTCAGGCCACCGAGCTCATCCCCGATGGCAGGGGCAACTGGGTGGCGGATCTGCGCCCGGTGCCCTTCAGCTGTCCGTCGGGCATCCGCATTCCCTTCCCAACAGCATCCCCCGCACAGCTGCCCGCGCGACCGAGCGCGCGCAGGCTGCTCGCGGGACGGTATCTCGTTACCGATGTCCTGCGCCCCGGACTTGCCGGCAGTGTGCTGCGGGCGATCGACCTTCGTCACGCGCGAGGACCGAAGGCGTACGTGCTGAAGCAGGGGCGGCCGCACTGGTCCGCGGATGAGCTCGGACGTGATCGCTGCGCAAGGCTTCGGCACGAGGGCGCGGTGCTCATACGACTGCGCGGGCTTACCGGTATCGCCTCTGCAGGCGAGTACTTCGAGGACGAAGATGTTGGCTATTTGCCGATTGCCTACGTGCGGGGTCAAACACTCGGCGCACTCGCATACCAACTCGTCACCGGCCGAACATGGTTTTGCGTGCGAGCGCAGGCTCGACGCCGGCTGCTGCGCTACGCCGCCCAACTCGTTCGCCGCCTCCGCTCGGCGCACGCCCGCGGCATCATCCATCGCGACGTCGCGCCCGGCAACGTCTGGATCGGAGCTGACGATCGCGTCTACCTTCTCGACTGGGAGTGTGCGCATGTCGTGGGGAGCCACTTGCCGACGTTTCGACTAGGCACTCCGGGCTTCAGCGACCTCAGTCAGGAACGGCGCGCACCCGCGCGCGGCGACGACTGGCAGGCATGTGGACGCGTGCTCGTATTTATGCTCACGGGCCTCGATCCGGCGGCGGTCGTGTACGGCCGGCCGCGCGCGCTCGCGAGACGCCTCGCCGAGCTCACGGGGCTGCGCGACACACCGCTCATCGAGCTGCTGGCGCGTACGCTCGCCGATGAACCCTCAGGCGAGCTCGACGCTGCGACACTGCTGGGTGCGATCGCTGCGACGGAGTCCGCAAGCATGGCTCGCCGCCAACGCCGTAGCGCGCCGCTCTTCGCGGCGACGGCGCACGAGTCAGTACTGGCTGAAGGGCTCGAGATGTTGACCGCGGGATTGCGCAGCCGGGTCGATCGGCAGCGTGCGCCGCGCACGGCTTGCGAGGCGGCAGCGATCGATGTTCACGCTGGCATCGCCGGGCAGTTGTATGTGCTGGCTGCTGCGCATGGGGCCCGAGTCGCGCACCTTGACACGAGGCTCGCTGAACGGGCGACGCGCGTTTTGACGGAGAGCGCGGCCGTAATTCCCGACTTGCCCGGCCTGGTACACGGGCGTGCGGGCCGCGCGCTGGCAGTCGCCGCGGCGGTGCAAGCCGGGTGCGTTGCTGCAAATGATGCGCTCAACACGCGACTCGCCGGCGCACTCGCTGGTCGTCTTGATTGGCCGGATTTCACGCACGGCGCCGCGGGTCAGGGGTTTGCGGCCCTCGGCTGCGCCCGGCGCCTCGGTGTGCCAGGGCTTGCGGCCGGCGCCGCTGCTTGCGCGGCCTACCTCGTCGAGACGCAGGCTCCCGACGGCGCGTGGACGCTGCCGGAGGGTGTTCGCGGAGTAAGCGGCGAGCGCTTCACCGGCTTCGCACACGGCGCAGCCGGCATCATGGGCTTCCTCGCCAGCTATGCCGCGCTTGCGGGCGATGCAGCGGCTGATTCCGCGTGGCGCCGGGCTGAAGCGTGGTTGGTCGGTCGCGCGCGACGCGACCGTGCCAGAAAGTGGCAGTGGCCGCGGAGCGATTCACATCCGGCACCCTTCAACTGGTGGTGTCACGGAGCACCCGGTATTGCGCTCGGCTGGCTGTGCGTCGCGCAAGCGCAGGGCACCGCTGCCATCGCGCAGGAGTACCTGCGAGGAGCGCTCGGCGCTGCTCCTCCCAAGCTGCGCAGTGACAGTCTTGGTCAGTGCCACGGTCTCGCGGGGGTCGGTGAGGTCTATCTCGAGGCGTATCAGGTGCTGAGGGAGGAGTGCTGGCGTCAGCGCGCGGCGGACATTGCCAATGTACTGGTGGCACTCTTTCGCAGGCGCTCACATCAGCCGTGGCACTATTCGCGCGACGAACCTGGGACCGACGCCGACGGTCTCATGCTCGGTACGGCTGGCATTGTCCACTTCCTGCTGCGGTACCACTCTCCTGCGGCCGTCACGCGCGCGCCGCTGCTCGCCTGAGCGCTAGCCCTACCGCGCGGTGGCAACCAGCGCCGCAGTGTCTGTGGCGGCATCGGCGCAACATGTGCATTGGTGGTCTCTCAATATTTGGACAAAAATCCCCAAATTCGCCACTGGCTTCCGCCGTACTCTCCGCTACGATACTGCCCGCTCACACGGTGAATGAGGTGGCGCCATGCTGCTGCAGGGCGAGAGGGGGAGCGGCGTCTCCGGGGAAGGCAGCGCGCTCGCGGCCGCATGGCTGCGCCCTGAGACGATCGAGTCGCTGGTGGAGCTCAACGAGATGTGCCTCGGTCTGCTCGCGGAGCAGGCCGCGGCTCGAGGCGTGGCGTCGAGCCTGCTGCTGCGGGAGGTGGCGGAACTGTGGGATGGACTCGATGCGAACGCGCGCCACCGTGCCGCCGCCTGCCCTTACCTCTTACTTGATGCGGGCTTTGCCGACCCGCCGCGCTGGCGCGCCGCAACCGCGCCCGAGGTGGGTGACGCCAACGGCGCCTACGGCTCGTTCTTCACCGTCCCGGCGACCGCCGAGGTGGCACGACTGGTATTCACCTACGCGTGGCATCTGGCGCGCTCGCAGAGCGCCGCTGCGCGCGTGCTGCTCGGTATGCCGGCGCCGAGCGCCGCGCTCATCAGCCACTACACGCTGCGCCAGATCCATGCTCTCGCCGAGCGTCGCCCCGACTGGCTCAAGCCGCGCTGGCCGTCACGCGTACAGGTGTGGCGCGAGCTGCTGCTAGCGGCCGCTTCGGGCGAAGCGGGCGCGCTCGAGCGGGCGCGGCTGCGCGGCCTGACGCTGCTCGCCGCCGAGGCGCGACCCACGCCACCGCGCTGGAGCGCCCCGCGCTGACATCCTGAGGGCCGCCGCGGGTTCCGCGGCACGCGCCCCGACGGGGGCGCCCCGGGCGTGCGGGATTCATGTCCGTTTTTGCCCGGTTAGCGTCTCATGTCGCGGTGGTGCAGCGGTTACGGGTGCTGCAAGATGTTGCCGAATCTACACGAGAGGCTTGGGCATCATGAAGCAGGCACTGCTGGTCATCGACGTACAGGAGTCCTTCCGCCGCCGCCCCTACTTCCGCGAGCACGACGTGCCCGCGTTTATCGCCAACCTGCAGTCGCTCATCGACCGCTGCGAGGCGCGCGACATCCCGGTGGTGCAGGTGTTTCACCAGGAGCCACCGGACCACCGTGACAACCCCTTTGCACCCGCCTCGGGCTGGGTGCGCGCAATGCCGGAGCTGTCGCTGCGCGCCGCGGTCGTGGTCCACAAGCAGGTGCACTCGGCGCTGTTCGCCACCACGGCCGATGGCGTCACGCTCGAGCGGTGGCTGCGCGAGCGCGGCATCGACGAGCTGCTGATCACGGGTATTCGTACCGAGCAGTGCTGCGAGACCACCACGCGACACGCAGCCGATCTCGGCTTCAGCGTGCGTTATGTGACGGATGCGACGCTGACCTTCCCGATGCTCACCCGGAGTGGCCGTCAGGTATCACCTGCGGAGATCCAGGAGCGCACCGAGATGGTGCTCGACGGTCGCTTCGCCCGCGTGGTCTCAGCCGCCGAGGCGCTCAACTGAGCGGGCAGCCGCGCATGGGTGAGGTGCCGGCAAGAGAGGTACTCTTCGTGCTCTTGCCCGAGGTCGTGCTGCTCGACTTGGCCGGTCCCGCGGACGCGTTCCGTAACGCGGCGAGCCGCACGCCGGGCAGCTACCGGCTGCGTTTCGCGGCACCACAGCGCAGCCTCGCGAGCGCGGGCGGACTGCAGTTGAGCGGGCTCGCGCCGCTGCCGGCGCGGCTCACGCCGGACACTATTCTGGTACTCACCGGCGTCAGCGGCGATTGCATCGATGTGCGCTCGAGCGCGACGCAACAGGTGATCGAGTGGCTGCGCGACTGCCCGAATCCGGGGCTGCTGCTGTGCGTATGCGCCGGCAGCGTGCTCGCCGCACACGCAGGACTCCTCGCCGGCCGCGAATGCACCACGCATCACGCGCACCTCGAGGAGCTGCGCCGGGCGGAGCCACGCGCCCGTGTGCTCGACAATCGCATCTTCGTGCAGGACGGATCGGTGTTCACCAGCGCCGGCGTCACAGCGGGACTCGATCTCGCGCTGCACATCATCGGGGCGCAGCAGGGTGCGCCGGTTGCCGCGGCGGTCGCGCACCAGCTCGTCGTGTACCGCCGCCGTGCGGGCAGCGATCCGGCACTGTCTCCCTGGGTGATGCACCGCAACCACCTGCACCCGGCGGTGCACCGTGTCCAGGACGCCGTGGCACGCGAACCGGCGGCCAGCTGGAGTGCGGCCGAGCTTGCGGCGGTGGCCTTCACCAGCCCACGCAACCTCGCGCGGCTGTTCGCCGAGCACGCCGGCTGCTCGCCGCTCGATTACGTGCAGCTGATTCGCTTCGCGCTCGCGCGGCAGTTCATCATCGGCAGCACTCTCGATCTCGAGCACGTGGCCGCGCGTGCGGGGTTCCGCTCGGCGCAACATCTGCGCCGCGTGTGGTCGCGCTGGGAGGCGCGGCCGCCGAGCGCCTTGCGCAGCCCCGGATCACAGCTTGCCTAGCCGTGGAGTCTCAACACTTCACACCTAGCCGCCGCCGCCACCGCCACTCTCCATGGCGACCAGGTATTTGACCAGCTCGATGACCTGGTCGTTGGTCCTGACCGATTCCTTTACCACGCGATACTTGCCGTTCACGATGAGTGTAGGGGTGCCCTCGACGTGCATAGCGACGATCTGCGCATCCGCGGCGCGCATCTTGCTGTCGACGCCGAAGGAGTTGGCCATGGCGAGGAACTGCTGCGCCTTCACGCCCGCGACGCGC
>DATIZW010000170.1:0-10513 GCA_035516875.1 Steroidobacteraceae bacterium | reverse complement strand
GAGGATCGCGTGCTCGTAGACTCCGCAGCGCTTCTCCGTCAGCCGTCGCCGCTCGATGCCGTCGAGGTGCAATACCGCGGAGTGCGCTGCCAGGCAGGACCAGACGCTCGCCGCGGTGTGCTGCTCCGCGAAGGCGAGGAGATCCACCGAGCGTTGCCAGTACGGCTCGTCGCTGAGACGGGCGGCGCGCGGCTCGGTTCCGGTCACGATGAGCGCATCGAGCGGGGCGGCGAGCAGCTCGTCGATCGGCCAATAGGAGCGCGCAATATGCTCGACGGCCTCGCTCGAGCGTGGCAGCTCCGGAAAGGAGGACAGCCGCACCCTGACGGCGCGGCTGCCCGCGGCGGCCTGGAGCAGGCCCCGAAACTGTTCCTCCGTCGAGCGCAGCGCCGCATCGGGCATGTTATTCACAAGGCCGATGACGATTGGCCCGTCGAATGTGTGCCGGCGGGCGCCGGCATGGGCCGCCGGGCCTGCGGTCCCGTGTGCTTCAATCTCTACCGGCATCGGCTTTACGTATCGACTTGCCTTGTGTGAGGTGCCCCAAAGGGGTGCAGCGCGCTCGAGTATTGTGATTATTACTGCCCGCGTACCGCGAAGACTAATGCGCGGGTCTCGATAAGGGAATCGCAGCGTCCGCAGCGCCGGCACCGCAGCACGCTGCACGGCGGTCAGTGATGGCGATCAGCACCGCTCGCGCCAGGGTGGGGCTTTCCCAAATTTCACTTATTCGGTCGGTCCTTTTGTGAAGTCCCCCGCATGGGTGTGTAAAGTCCTGATGTAATATCCGCCTGCCAGATTATCGTGGCGTACAAGCAAAACTAATCCAGGGGTCCCTTAATGGAAGCGCAAAAAGTGATGGAAGCGCGTATTGGTGGCGGCGCCGGTGCCGCCGGTGACTTGCCCGCGCGTGCGGCAGCCGTCGCGGCCGTGGCCGCCCAGCACGCGCTCGCAGTGGACAGCGCTTCGCGCTTCCCGTCTGAGGCCTTCGCGGCCGTCAAAGCGCAGCGACTCCTCGGCATCCAGGTGTCCAAGGCCCTCGGCGGGGAGGGCGCACCGATCAGTGACGTCGCCGACGTGTGCTTTCAGCTCGGGCAGTCGTGCGCTTCGACCGGCATGATCTTTGCGATGCACCAGATCAAGGTCGCCTGCATCCGCCGGCACCTGGGGGAGAACGCCACCCTGCAGCAGATGCTGCGGCGGCTGTGCGCCGAGCAGCTGCTGCTCGCATCCTCGACGACCGAGGGCCAGGGAGGCGGCAACATTCGCTCGAGCGAGGCACCGATCGAGCATCGCGACGGGGGGCGCATCACGCTCGAACGGCGCGCCAGCGTCATCTCCTACGGGGCTTATGCCGATGGCGTCGTCACGACGGCACGCCGTGCCGCCGATGCCGCAGCATCCGATCAGGTGCTGGTCGCGCTCTTCAAGAGCGACTACACGCTGACCAAGCTCCAGGGCTGGGACGCGCTCGGCATGCGCGGCACGTGCAGCGAGGGTTACACGCTCAAGGCCGACGCTTCAGCCGAGCAGGTGCTACCCGAGCCCTACGAGAACATTCACGGGCGCACCATGGTGCCGACCGCGCACCTGTTGTGGGGCTCGGTGTGGACGGGAATTGCCGCCGCTGCGACTGCACGGGCGCAGGCCTTCATCCGCAACGCCATGCGGCACGGCGGGCAGCTTCCTCCGGGTGCGCCACAGTTCACGCGCGCGCTCGCCACGCTGCGCACGCTGCGCGGCATGCTCTCGACCTCGATCCGCCGCTACGAGCAGTGCATGAACGACCCGCAGGCGCTCGGCGGCCTGGACTTCCAGACGATGATCACGCTCACCAAGGTCGAAGCCTCAGAGCTTGCGGCGACCACGGTGATGCATGCGATGCGCGCCACCGGCTTGTCCGGCTACCGCAACGACAGCGAATACAGCATCGGTCGGCATTTACGCGACGTGCTGTCCTCGCCGATCATGATCAACAACGACCGCATTCTCGCCAACCTGGCGACGCCGTCGTTGATGAGTCCGATGGCGACGTCGCTGCGCGACTGACGCCTCACGGACGACCTTAAGGCGCGGGCCACTTACAGCGCGCGAAGACGCGCCGGAGCACAAGCATGACCGTTCCCGGATCCGAAGCCATCGCCGCGGCGGATGACCCGCTGGCCCCCATCGCGAAGGAGCTCTTCAGGCCGCTTGGGGTCGATGGCGTCTACGGCCGCACCGCCTTGTACGAGGGCATGATCGAGCGCCTCGCCGCCTTCATTACGCGCCAGCGCGATCCGCGCGCGGAGGTTCTGCGGTTCCCACCCGTCATGAGCCGCCGCCAGCTCGAGAAGTCGGGCTATCTCAAGAGCTTCCCCAATCTGCTCGGCTGCGTGTGCGCGCTGCACGGCAGCGAGTCCGCGATCCGCTCGGCGGCGGATCTGCACGAGAGCGGTGGCGACTGGACGAGTGGGCTTGCGGCGTCGGACCTGGTGCTCTCACCGGCGGCCTGTTACCCGCTGTATCCGCTGGTCGCCAGCCGCGGACGGCTTCCCGAAGGCGGCCTGATCTTCGACGTCGCCGCCGACTGCTTCCGCCGCGAGCCCTCGCGTTCGCTCGATCGGCTGCAGACGTTTCGCATGCGTGAGTACGTGCGCATCGGAACACCGGAAGAGATCACCTCGTTCCGCGAGGGCTGGATGCAACGCGCCCGCGGCCTCGCCGATCAGCTCGCGCTGCCGTACACGGTCGACGTGGCCAATGATCCATTCTTCGGCCGCGTCGGCCAGATCATGGCGGTGAGTCAGCTGCAGCAGTCGCTGAAGTTCGAGCTGCTGATTCCCTACCATCGAACCGCGAAGCCGACGGCCTGCATGAGCTTCAACTACCACCGTGAGCACTTCGGTCAGGTCTGGGGGATTCAGGACGGCCGCAACGAGCTCGCCCACACGGGCTGCGTGGCGTTCGGCATGGACCGCCTGGCGGTGGCGCTCTTCGCCAATCACGGGGTGGACCTCGCACGCTGGCCGGCCTCGGCCCGAACGGCGCTCGGACTGTGAGCGTGTGAAGTCGCTGCCGCGACGGGGGCACCTCATCCCATGCCGCTCGACCCGCGCGCCAAGCGGTTCCTCGACACACTAGCCGCGATGAACCCGCCGAGCGCGCTGTCGCTCACCGCGGTGGAGCGGCGCAACGCACTCGCGCAGCTGCTGAGCTTTTCCGGCGCCCGCGAGACGGTAGGTGCGGTGCGCGAGCTCAAGCTGCCGGGAGCCGACGGCTTGCTCAACGCCCGCTCGTACACGCCGCACGATGCGCCGGAGGGCGACATTCTGCCGGGGCTCGTCTATTTTCATGGCGGTGGACTGGTCGCCGGCAGCCTCGACACCCACGATCCCATCTGCCGCTCTCTCGCCAATGCGAGCGGTTGCCGGATCGTGTCGGTCGACTACCGCCTGGCTCCGGAGCACCCTTTTCCGGCGGCCGTCGCGGACGGTTGCGCGGCGCTGGGATGGGTCCACGCGCATGCCGCTCGCCTGGGTATCGATGCGGCACGGCTGGGTCTGTGCGGCGACTCCGCCGGGGCAACGCTGGCGGCAGTCGTCTGTCAGCTCGTGACGGCCGCGCGGGAGGCCGCGGTGGCCTTTCAGTTTCTGCTCTGCCCGATCACGGACTTCGCAGCGGAGAGCGCCTCGCGGCGCACCCTGGCGCAGGGGTATCTGGTCGACCGTGACACCCTGGAACACGATCTCAAGCACTACCTCTCGGAAAGCGCCGATCGTGCAGATCCGCGAATCTCGCCGCTACGCGCGCCGGACGTGCGCGGCCTGCCGCCTACCGCCATTCATACCGCGGAGTTCGATCCGCTGCGCGATGAGGGGGAGGCCTACGCCGAGCGGCTAAAGAATGCGGGCGTTGAGACCATTTACCGCTGTCATCCCGGTATGATTCACCTGTTTTACGGTTTGGGCGGGCTGATCACGTACGCTGGCGCAGCTTTCGGTCTCATGGGCGCCGACATCCGCAGCCTGCTGGCTTCAGCGAAAGACCGCAAAGGGGACACGGCATGACGGATCGCCTGCAAGTTGAGCAGCTGGTGCGTGAGCTGCACGCGGCCCGGGTGGACGGAAACCTCGAGCGGCTCTGCGGACTTTACTCCGAGGAGGCACGTCTGCGGATCGCCGGCACCACCGACGGCAAGCCGATTGCGATCGCCGCAAGCGGCATCGCCGAGATCCGGCCGTGGCTGTCCATTCTGGTCAAGACGTTCAAGCTCACGCAGTACATGATCCTCTCGCTCACCGTCGACGTACCGCGGGCCGCCGCCCATTGGCGCGTCGATATTCACTCGAAGATCACCGGCGTGGTCGTGCCGACTGAGCTCATCGATCTGATCGACGTGCGCGGCGGACGCATCGCCTCGCATACGGAGTTCTTCGTTCCCGTGACGGACGACCCCGCGCGAGTGTCGGGGCGTGGAGCGCCGCTGAGCTGAGTCGGGCGGCCCTCAGAGGCCGCCCCCGCTAGAGCACCGGGACGCTACGGAATCGTCTTCTGGCCGACGTTGGACTGAACACCCACCGTGCCACCGGCAGTGTAGGCGGCCACGGCGAAGTACCAGGTTCCCGAGGTGAGATTCGAGACCAGGTAAGTCGTCACACTCGGATTCGCGAGCGTCACGACGGTATTCATGGCGTTTGCCGAGGTGCCGTAATACACCTTGTAGCCCGCAAGGTTGGACAACACCGAGCCGTTGGTGTTCGTCGTCACGGCAGTCCAGTTGAGCGTTGCGCTGCCGTTCGATCCCTGGTTCACGGTGATGGTGAACGCCGGGAGCGATGCGCTCCCCGTGCCGTCACTCACGCTGATCACGATGTTCGGGTACGTACCGGCATCGGCCGCCGCGGGTGTCCCCTTGAGCGCGCCGGTGGCGCTGTTGAAGGTCGCCCACGAGGGCAGGTTCTGGACGGTGAAGGTCAGCGGGTTGCCGCTCGGATCGGTGGTCGTCGGCGTGAAGCTGTAGGCGGATCCGACGTTGATCGAGGTCGCCGGCGTGCCGGAGATCGTCGGGCCGGAACCCGGATTGGTGACGGTGATCGAGAATGGCGCGAGCGCAGCACTCAAGGTGCCGTCACTCACGCTGATCACGATGTTCGAGTAGGTACCGGCATTGCCCGCCACGGGCGTTCCGCTGAGCGCCCCGGTTGCCGTATTGAAGCTCGCCCAGGAGGGCGGGTTCTGGATGCTGAAGGTGAGCGGGTTGCCGCTCGGATCGGTGGTCGTCGGCGTGAAGCTGTAGCTCGCTCCGACCTTGACCGACGTCGGCGGATTGCCGGAGATCGTGGGCCCGGCATCACCACTGGTGACGGTGATGGAGAACGGCGGGAGCGCGGCGCTCGAGGTGCCGTCGCTCACGCTGATCACGATCGCGAGGAACGTGCCGACGTTGCTGGCGGCGGGCGTGCCGCTCAGCGCCCCGGTCGCGGTATTGAAGCTCGCCCAGGAGGGCGGGTTCTGGATGCTGAAAGTCAGCTTGTTGCCGCTCGGATCGGTGGTCGTCGGGGTGAAGCTGTAGGCCGTGCCGACCTTGGCCGAGGTCGGCGGGCTTCCGGAGATCGTCGGTCCGGACGGCGTGTTGGTTACGGTAACGGAAAAGGCCGGCAGCGCGGCTGATTGCGTGCCGTTGCTCACGCTGATGGCGATACCGGCGTAAGTCCCGATCTGGGAGGCTCCCGGCGTGCCGCTCAGTGCACCGGTGGCGGTGTTAAAGGACGCCCACGCGGGCTGGTTCTGTATCGCGAAGGTGAGCGCGGTTCCGCTTGGCGCGTTGGTCGTCGGCTGGAACGCGTAGGGCTTACCGGGGGCGACCTGCGTCGGCGGCGTCCCCGAGATCGTGAGCGGTGTCACGACCTGGATCGAGAACGTGGGGAGCGCCACCGTCTGCACGCCGTCGGAAACGCTGATCACGACGTTTCCGTAAGTCCCCGCCTGGGCGTTGGTCGGCGTGCCCGAGAGCATGCCGTTGACCGCGCTGAACGTGGCCCACGCGGGCCGATTCTGGATCGAGAACGTGAGCGTAGTACCGCTCGGGGCGCTCACGGTCGGCTTGAAGGAGTAAGTCTGCCCGGCGATCACCTGCGTCGGCGGCGTACCCGAGATGGCGATCGGTGCCACCACCTTGATCGAGAAGGGCGCGAGCGACGCCGACAGCGTGCCATCGCTCACGCTGATCACGATGTTGGTATAGGTGCCGACCTGAGCGTTCGTCGGCGTGCCGCTGAGCGATCCATTGGCCGGATTGAAGCTCGCCCAGGACGGCAGATTCTGCACGCTGAAGGTGAGCGGCGCGCCGCTCGGAGAAGTCGCGCTCGGCGTGAAGCTGTAGGGCGAGCCGGCGACCACGCCGCTCGGCGGGTGCCCGCTGATGGTCGGCGGGCTGCCGGTCGAGCCCTGGCTCGACACGGTGATGCTGAATGCCGCGAGCGCTGCCGACTGGATGCCGTCGCTCACGCTGATCATGATGTTGGGGAAGGATCCGGCCTGGGTCGGCGTCCCCGACAGCTCACCGGTGGTCGTGTCGAAGCTCGCCCAGGGCGGCGCGTTCTGCACCGCGAAGGTCAGCGTGGTGCCCGGTGGGGCGTTGGTGGTCGGCACGAAGTCATAGGGGGCACCAACCACGGCCGTGGTAGCCGGTGTACCCGCGATCGTCAGCAGCGCTTCGACCGTGATCGAGAAGGCGGGCAGCGATGCCAGCGCCTGGCCGTTGCTGACACTGATCTGAATGTTGGCGTAGGTGCCGACACTGTCGGGCGTCGGAGTTCCCGACAACGTCCCGCTCGTGTTGTCGAAGCTCGCCCAGGACGGCAGGTTGGTGATCGAGAAGGTGAGCGAGTTGCCCTGCGGGTCCGAAGCCGACGGGGTGAAGCCGTAGGCCTGTCCGACGATGGCGCTGGTCGCAGGGGTACCGGAGATGACCGGCGTGTCGGTTCCAGTCGATTGCGAGCCGCCGAGTCCCGGGACGCCCGAAGGGGTGGCGGAGCTCAGATTGGACGGCGAGCCGGTGACGCCGACCTGGCCGCACGCCGCGACGAGCAGCGCGAGAACCACGAGCAGCGCCAGGCGCAAGGGCCGAAACGTCTCTGAGACCAAAACTCTCCCCTGCAAACCCGATGTTTGCAACGATGCAAGAGGCGGCAGACACCCTCAGAGATGACGACAGCACGCGTGGACGTGTTGCCGGTAACCCCGCTATCTCAGACCGGACCTACGGGCCTCGAGACCGGAAGCTTTGCGCCCCCTCCTCGCGGAGGGTTTGCCCTTGCAGCCGGGCGAGTAGACCGTCTCGCGCGCAAACGTGCAAGATGTCTCCGCTCACCGACACGGATCATGTTGAATTCGAACCGCAATGTCGCAGCGCACCAACGGCCAACGGCAGATCCAACATCAGCGCATGAGTCAACAGGGATTAACTGATCAATGGCGGCGATGAAGCGCGTGGCTCGGCCCACGACCGCCGCCGATGCGCCGGCAATTCGCGAATTGTTCGCTGCGGCCGCGTTGCATCCGAACGTCGACGCCCAGGCGCTCAACTGGAAGTACTGGCAGCCGCGCGCTGATTGGCCAGGGCCGCGCTCCTTTATCCTCACCGACGATGGTGTACCCGTTGCGCACGGCGCGATCGTGCCCACCTGGTGTGCATCGCCGGCGCAGCGCGTCAGCATGATTCACGTCATCGACTGGGTCGCACGGCCCGGCGCCATCGGCGCCGGGGTGGCACTCATGAAGCACATCGGCCGGCAGTCGCAGGCGCTGCTTGCGGTCGGCGGCAGTGCCGACACGGCGCAGATCCTGCCGCTCATCGGCTTTCGCGACACGGGCGCGGTCACCGGTTACGTGCGCGCGCTCTTTCCGCTGCGGCTGCTGCGTGACAGCGCCTCGCAGCGCGGCAGGCTGGTGCCGCGTTTCGTACGCAGCCTGGTGTGGACCCTCGGTGCATCCACGACGGGCAGTGCCGACTGGGCGGTGCGCCGCCTCGAAGCGACCGACCTCGAAGCGATCGCCGCAGCGCTGCCGACCCCGGCACGTGGGATCGCGGTGCTCGAGCGTAACCCGGCGCTGTTGCGCCATGCGCTCGAGTGTCCGATCGCCTCGATGGCGCTCTACGCGATGGAGAAATCAGGCCGAGCGCGCGGCTATTTTCTGCTGGCTTCAGCACCCGGTCAGGTCCGCATCGCAGACTGCTGGATGGATTCGGACGAGCTCGACGACTGGCGCGCGATGGTCGTGTGCGCCGTCAAGCAGGCACGGCGTGACGGCCAGGCCGCCGAGGTCGTGACTTGGGCGAACGATCGGCTGCTCGAGGAGGCGCTGTCCGCGTGCGGCTTTCGTGCGCGGCTCAAATTCCCGGTCCGCTTGCGGGCGGCTGACGCCGCGTTGCTGCCGCCGCTGCCGGTGCGCGTGCAGATGCTGGACAACGACGCGGCTTTCCTCCATCACGGCCGCCGCGAGTACTGGGCGTGAGAGGCACTCGCGCGACCTCGCGTGCGCAGCCCGCGACGCCAGGATGAATAGCGCGTCCGCAGCGGTGCGGCAGATTCCTGCCCTCGACGGTATCCGCGGCGTCGCCATCATCTGGGTGGTGTTTCACAACAGCACCGCCATGCCGATGGCGGCCGCGAGCCGACTGCTGCACGTGTTTCCCCTGCTCGCAAACTGCGGCTGGATCGGCGTGCAGTTGTTCTTCGCTCTCTCCGGTTTTCTGATTACCGGCGGCCTGCTCGATAGCCAGCGCTCAGCGCACTACTTTCGCAACTTCTACGCCAAGCGCGCGCTGCGCATCCTGCCGCTCTACTATGCGGTACTGCTCGTCCTGCTGGTGCTCGTGCCCCTCGTGGCCCGTCCGCCGCCGCCTTTCAGCAGCGAGCATCAGGCGCCTCTTTGGCTGTTCACGGCGAACTGGACGCAGTCGCTGCCGTACGGATTCGCACACTTCTGGTCGCTGGCGGTCGAGGAGCAGTTCTACCTGATCTGGCCGCTGCTGGTGGTTGGACTCGCCCCGCGACGGCTGCTGCGCGCGTGCCTGTGGATCGCCGTCGGGGCGTTGCTGTTGCGTTGTGCGCTTGCGGCATACGGTGCGAGCACGTGGACGCTCTATGCAAACACCGCATGCCGTATGGACGCGCTGGCGCTCGGCGGAGCCGGGGCGTGTCTGCTGCGCATCCCGACGCTGGAAGCGGCGCTGCGCGCCAAGCTGCCTCTCGTCGGCACCGCGGCGCTGCTGGTGTTCGTGGCCGGAATTCCCCTCACGCATCTCTATAATCGGGATGCTCTGAGCGGGGCGACCCTTGGCTACACGCTGCTGGCCCTATCGTCCGCCGCATTTGTCACCTGGACTGCGATGCTCGAAGGTCGCGCTTTGAGCGGCATCGGGGTCGGTGCGATGCTGGCATCGGCACCCCTGCGTTCGTGCGGCAGATACAGCTACGCCATGTACGTGTTCCACAACCTCTTGCACAAGCTGATCGGCGAGCCCTGGCTGATCGGGCGGTTCGGCAAGCTGCCGCCGCTGCCGATAGTGTTCCTTTACGCCCTGTCAGTGCTCCTGATCACCTACGTGCTGGCGTTCTGCAGCTATCACGCGCTGGAGAAG
This sequence comes from Steroidobacteraceae bacterium, assembly GCA_035516875.1. Lineage (GTDB taxonomy): Bacteria > Pseudomonadota > Gammaproteobacteria > Steroidobacterales > Steroidobacteraceae > 13-2-20CM-66-19. The sequence goes on along the minus strand of DATIZW010000170.1, from coordinate 885 downwards.
CACTTTCTGCGCCTCAAGCGCCCCTTCGAGCCGAGCGAGCGCGTGCGCAACATCTCTGCCTGAGAGATTGCCTGAGCGGCAATGGCTGCCGCACACGCTGCGGCGTGGCGCGCCGGGCGGGCGGCCTGGCGTGTTACGAGCGCGAAGTTCTCGGGAGCGCGCCGGGTGAGCGCGCCGGGTGAGCGCGACGGGAGCGCGCCGGTGAGCGCGCCGCGGAGGAGGCTATTTCCTGCGACGCCGGGCCGCGACCGCCGCGGCACAGGCGCCCATGGCGAGCACGCCCAGCGTGGCCGGCTCAGGGACCGAGCTCGTGCCGCCGCTCCCACCGGGCGCGGGCGGGCACCACGACGGGACGACCTTGCAGGTCGCGCCTGCGCTCGCGGGCTCACTCCCAAGCGCCACGACTCCAAGTGCGACGAGCAATGCCCAGAATATGTTTCTCACGAGGACGCCCCATGAACCCTGATTACTGATGGGAAGTGCAAGGATTGCGCCAGGGGCGTAAGTGGTTGATGCACGCGCAGCGTTTGACGTATTGCGACGCAACCGGAAAACCTGCGTAAGAGAATCCGACCTCGGGCAGCGCCGTGACCCGTGGTGCATCAGGGCCACTAATCGCTGACTATCTTTTTAAATCAATAGCTTGTAGTAAGATCCGCCGGCAACAGCCGCGCCGGCAGCCTGTAAAGAGTGCCGACGTGCACTGCATCACAGTCTGCATAGACCGTGCCAGGTGGATGAGAGGGCGTGGGATACCATCGAGCGCTCACCGGGAGAGACCCCATACGGACGTCGGCCGCCAGCTCGCAGGTGTCGGCGCGCAGCAGTGAACTGCGCATCCTGGGGCTGATCACACTCACCATCGTCGCCTACTGGCCGACCAGC
>DATIZW010000169.1:0-6168 GCA_035516875.1 Steroidobacteraceae bacterium | reverse complement strand
ACGGTAGGTTTCTGCGCCATGGTGGGGCAGCCTGCAACGCGTTGGAATGCGGTGGCGATCATCGCTGCAACCGGCGGTTGCGAGGCGGCGCGGGCGCTCAAGGGCAAGCGCTTTCTCAGTGCCGAGGCCCCGCGCCTGCCGTTGGCAAAGTGCACCGCCCCCGCGGAGTGTCGCTGCGTTTACAAGAAGTACCCTGACCGTCGGGCCGGTCCACGCCGCGAGGTGGAAAAGACCGGACTACAGCGTGCGCTCTCCGGTAGCGAAGAGCGCCGCAACCGACGCGGCCGCCGCAGCACCGACACCGACGAGTAACGGCTGCGCGCAAATGCGCTGTTGCCCCGCGGCATATTCGATGATCGTCTGATCGTCGCCGGCAGTATCTCCGCGGCGGCGCTTGCCGCCGCATTCAGTGCCGGGAACTGAGCGGCGGGCACGCGGATGGCGCATCCCCGGACCCGGGGGCTATAGTCTTGCGGCTTGTGCGATTCAAGGCCACTGCGCTGAAGCGAACAGCGAATCTTCGCAAGGAGAATTCACGATGAGTGCAGTCATGAAAGAACCCCAGACTTCCCGGCCCGTTGCGCAGTTCCTGACCTCTCCGAAGAAACTGCTGATCGACGGCAAATGGGTGCCGGCTGCGTCCGGCCAGACCTTCGAGGTCAAGAATCCGGCCACCGGGGCGACCATCGGGTACGCCGCCGAGGGTGACAAAGCCGACATCGACGCGGCGGTACGTGCCGCGCGGCGTGCGCTCGAAGGCGGCCCGTGGCCGGCGATGACCCCGTCCGAGCGCTCGAAAATGGTGTGGCGCGTCGGCGATCTGATCGCCAAATACAACGACGAGCTGGCCGAGCTCGAGTCGCTCGACAACGGCAAGCCGATGGCCGTTGCGCGTGTGGCGGACGTGCCGCTGGCGGCGGACATCTTCCAGTACATGGCCGGCTGGTCCACCAAGATCGAGGGGAAGACGATTCCGCTCTCGGTGCTCTATACGCCCGGCGTGCAGTACCACTCGTACACCCGACCCGAGCCGATCGGCGTCGTGGGACAGATCATTCCCTGGAACTTCCCGCTGCTGATGGCGGCGTGGAAACTGGCCCCGGCGCTCGCCACCGGCTGCACGGTGGTGCTGAAAGTGGCCGAGGAGACGCCGCTCAGCGCGCTGCGCCTCGGCGAGATCCTGCAGGAGGCGGGACTACCCCCGGGAGTGGTGAACATCATCACGGGCTTCGGCGAGACGGCCGGCGCTGCACTCGCCGCGCACCCTGGCGTCGACAAGGTCGCCTTCACCGGATCGACCGAAGTCGGCCGCCTGATCGTGCAGGCGGCGGCGCGGGATCTGAAGCACGTGTCGCTCGAGCTCGGCGGCAAATCACCGAACATCGTTCTCGAGGACGCCGATCTCGACGTTGCGATCACCGGTGCCGCCAACGCCATCTTCTTCAACCACGGCCAGTGCTGCTGCGCAGGCTCGCGGCTCTTTGTGCACGAGAGGCTGTTCGACAAAGTGGTTGCCGGAGTGTCCGATCAGGCCAAGGCCATCAAGCTCGGTTCCGGACTCGATCCGGCCACGCAGATGGGCCCGATGGTCTCGGAGACCCAGCGCAACCGTGTTTGCAGCTACCTCGAAGTCGGGCAGCTGGAAGGAGCCAAGGCGGTCACCGGCGGTAAGGCGCGCGAGGGCAGCGGCTACTTCGTCGAGCCGACGGTGTTCGTGGACACCAATCCTGACATGAAGATCGAAAAGGAGGAGATCTTCGGTCCGGTGGTGACGGTGGCACCCTTCGCCAAGGTCGATGAGACCCTGGTGCATCGGGCCAACGACACCATCTACGGGCTGGCGGCAGGAATCTGGACGCGCGACGTCAGCAAGGCGCACTCGCTGGCCGCGCAGTTGAAGTCGGGAACCGTCTGGATCAACTGCTATAACATCTTCGACGCCGCGCTGCCATTCGGCGGCTACAAGCAGTCCGGTTGGGGCCGCGAGATGGGCGAGGCGGTGCTCGAGAACTACCTGGCCACCAAGGCGGTGACGATCGCGCTTTGAGCTGCGTCCGGGAAGCCAAAGGAGGCCCTGCCGCGAGGCGGGGTCTCTTTTTTCTTGTGTTGAGGTGCCATGCCGGCTGACTACGACGTCATAGTAATCGGCTCCGGGCACAACGGGCTCGTCTGTGGTGCGTACCTGGCGAAGGCGGGATTGCGCACGCTGGTCCTCGAGCGTCGGCCGATCGTCGGCGGCGCCGCCGTGACGGAGGAGTTTGCCCCCGGCTTCCGCGCCTCGCGGTTCTCGTACGTCATGAGCCTGCTGCACCCGCGGGTGATCCGCGATCTCGAGCTGCGTGCGCACGGGCTCGAGGTCCTGCCGGCCAACGACCTGTTCTGCCCGCTCGGCGGTGACGATTACATCGTCTACAGCGACGATGCCGCCAAGACCCAGGCGGAATTTGCCCGCTTCTCGCGCCACGACGCCGAGATCTACCCGCAGTTCGCCCGCCATCTCGAGGAGGCCGCAAGGCTCGTGCGCAGCCTGCTGTTCGAGACCCCCATCGATCCGACGCGCCGTCGCTGGCGGAACTTCCGCGAGACCGCAACACTCCTCTGGCGCCACCGCGTGATCGGCGGCCGGATGTACCGGCTGATCGATCTGCTCACGCAAAGCGCCTACGACTATCTGTCGGTATGGTTCGAGAGCGATGTGATCAAAGCGGTGCTCGCCTACTACGCGTGCATCGGCACCTTCGCCGGGCCGCGTTCACCGGGCACCGCTTACGTGATCCTGCATCACCTGATCGGCGAGCACGCCGGCGCCGGGGGCTGGGGCTTCGTACGCGGCGGTATGGGTGCCATTACGCAGGCCATCGCGCACTCCGCACAGCGCTTTGGCCTCGAGATCCTCACCGACGCCGCGGTGGCCGAGGTGCTGGTGCACAACGGCCGGGTGAGCGGCGTGCGTACCACCGAGGGGCGCGAATTCCGCGCCAAGGTGATCGCCTCCAATGCCAGCGCGCACATCCTGTTCCGCCGGCTGCTGAAGGCGGAACATCTGCCGGCTGAGCTGCTCGCCGAGATCGATGCGTTTCGCACCTTCTCCACCGCATTCAAGATGAATATCGCCGCACACAGCCCGCCGCGCTACCGGGCCTTCGATCCGCAGCGGACCGGATTCGCTTATCCGACCTACGTGCACCTCGCGCCGGGGATCGATTACCTGGAGCGTGCCTACGACGACGCCAAATACGGCTGGTATTCGCAGCGGCCGTTTCTCACCCCGGTGGTGCCGACCATCGTCGACGACTCACTGGCACCGCCCGGGCGACACGTGGTCAACGTTTTCGGCGGTCATGCGCCGTACACGCTCAAAGGCGGCGATTGGGCGAACGAGAAGCAGCATCTCACCCGTGCGGCGCTCGCCGTGCTCGATGAGATGGCGCCCGGCTTCTCCGGGCAGATCATCGATCTCGAGGTACTGGTGCCGCCCGACCTCGAGCGCATCGTCGGTCTGCCACAAGGCCACATCTTCCACGGTGAGCTCACGGTGGATCAGCTCTTCTGGCAGCGTCCGGCGCCGCACTGGGCCGACTACCGCACGCCGATCCGTGGGTTGTTTCAATGCGGCTCCTCGACTCACCCCGGGGGCGGAGTGTCGGGCATCCCCGGCCACAACGCGGCGCGCGAGATACTGCGCGACTGGCGTGGATTGCGCTGACGTCTCCGGCTGCCCGGTGCGGCGCGACGGGTAAAAAAGAAACGGTCTCAGAGACGGCGGGGAGCGATCCGGGCTGGTGAGCTGGAGCGAAACGGGTTGCCATCCCTGGCAGGGGACCCATCCTTGAAGGTGCTCGACTGCGTGTTCACTCAGCTGTGATCGCCCCGACGCCGCCCCGAGACCGTTAACAAAGCGTCATGTCGGGCTGGGGGGCATGCCCGACCGACGCTGTCCGCTCGTCGCATTCTCCAACCTGCAGCGCCTGGGCGGCGCTCTGCAGGAGCTCATGGATGGCCAACGGATGGAAGGGATTGAAGCGCGCGACACCGACCTGCACCGGCAGCGCGGGAGCGTCACGACCTTCGAGCGGCGCGCGTGCCCGCCGCAGAATCACCTCTGAGGCGCCGTGCGCGGCGATCGGCGTCAGCGCTGCGAACTCGGTTGCGCTCAGGCGGCCGATCACTTCGTACACTCCGTAGCTCGGATAGAGGTCGCGCAGGAAGTTGCCCATCTGGCGCACGAGGACGTCGCCGGCCGACCGGCCGAGCGCGCTGCGGATCTCCTCGAGCTGACCGAGACGGAAGTAGACCAGGTGGATGCGCCGCCCGTCGCGCACCGCCAGATCGAGCAGCCGTGTTCCGGTCTGCAGGAAGCCCCGCCGGTTGCACAGCCCGGTGACCTCATCGCTCAGTGTCAGCGAGCGCAGCGTGTGCACCAGATTCGAAAGCGCGCGCAGCTGCAGCCGGATGCGCTGCCCCTTGGTGAGACCCCTGACCCGCAGCAGCTCCGATAGTAGCTTTACGATGCGCCCGTCGTCACCGTCGATGACGGCGGCCCGCAGTTGGCTCGCGAGCTCGACAGTGTGCACGGAACATGAGCTGTCACATCCGTTCAGCGAGACCGATGCCAGTTCCATCGTGCGCTCCTCGGCGGCGGCCACAACATCGAGGGCGCAAGAATATGCGCGGCACGGCGTGCAACCGCGCCGGTGCCGGCCCCGGTGCCGCGTCGGTTGAAGGCGGTGAATGGCGTAAGTTGGCGCCTACAGGGCCTTTCGCCGCTGCCCGACCGACCGCCCGTCCGCGGGCGGCGCAAGCTCCGACCAGCACGCGCATCGGCGTGTGCGTTGCGTGAGGAGGGCACACTCATGATCATGAGCACGAGCAACAACAGTCCCGCCGCCGAAGCGCGCAGACTCGCAGACGCGGCGCGTGAAGCCGCGAGCCGCGCGCGTGCCGCGGGCAACGTCGAGGTCGAAGAGCTGATCGCCGATGTCGAGGCGCTCATCGCGCGACTCGGCGAGCCCGGCGATCCGGCCGTTGCGCATCTGTGCGGCAGGGTCGCGAACGCGGTGACCAACGCCCGGCGAGCACTCAACAGCCGTGCAATTCAGGCGCAGCGACAGGCGCGCGAGGCGCTGGCAGCGGGCGACAGCTACGTGCACGAGCAACCCTGGCCGGTCATCGGCGCGGCGATGCTCGCCGGGCTCGTCTGTGGGGTGCTGCTATTCCGTCGCCAGGCGTGAGGCCGGGCGAAGCACACCGGGCGGCGCCGGTTGCCTGCGCCGATCAGGCTATCATGGCGGTCGTCATGAATTCCCTGACCCGCCAGATGGGAGTTGCGGCACTGCTGCTGGTGGCAGTGCTGGCGCTGTTCATCGCTGCGCAGTCGGGTGAGCGGCGACTCGCGGCCGCCAGCCGCGAGGTCGAGCTCGCGGCCGAGCGCGAGAGCGCACTCGGTGAGCTGTGGCAGCTGGCGCGCCAGGCGGAAAGCAGCCAGCGTGGCTACATCCTGCTTGATAACAACGAATACCTGGTGCCGTATCAGCAGGCGAGCGGCAATCTGCCGCAGGCGCTGCACCGCGTCGATCGCGCCTTCGCGGGCGCGCTCCCCGCGACACGTGCCGACGTCGACGAGGTGCTGCACCTCGTCGGTGAGAAGTTCGCGGAGATGCACGCGGCGCTCGAGCTGTTCCGTACCCAGGGCAGGAGCGCTGCGGTGGAGCTGATCCGTACTGACGTCGGCGCACAGGCGATGACCCAGATCGACGATCGCATGCGCAAGCTGCAGAAGCACGAGACGCAGATGATGCTCGAGGCGAGCCGCGCCTGGCGCACCGGCCGCTGGGTCAGCCTGGCGACGACCGGTACCGCGCTCGCCGCCAGCGTGGTTCTGCTGCTGGCGCTGATGCGTCTGGCACGCCGTCACGTGCGCTCCAAGGAGCTCGAGGCGGCCGAGCTCGCTGAACGGCAGGCGGAGCTCGAGCGACTGGTGGCGCGGCGCACCGAGGAGCTGTCGGAGCTTTCGACGCATCTGCAGTCGCTCGCAGAGCAGGAGAAGTCCTCGCTGTCGCGCGAGCTGCACGATGAGCTCGGCGGGCTGCTGGTAGCGGCGCGCATGGACATCTCCTGGATCCAGGAGCGACTGCCCAGCGATGATCCGGAAGTGCAGACGCACTTCAC